>JAUWTT010000309.1 GCA_030614585.1 Acidobacteriota bacterium | reverse complement strand
GCAATAATGTTGGAGGGTCTGGTCGATGGGCAAAATCGTCGAGTGGAGGAGAGTATTGTGAAGAATGCTTCTGCTCCGGCTTTCGACGCATACCGGTCCCATCCTCAGCAGCTTGCTTTGAATCAGGAGGTGTCCCAGCCAGAAGTGAAGGTTGATTGGCTGCTAAATGCACTCGAGTAGGTAAAATCAGGAGACTCCCAGCATCATCACGGAGACGGCTGAATCTGTTCGAAAGGAATGTTGTGTGCATCTGCATACCCCTTAAGAACGATCACCAGATCAGCCATCCAGCCTTCAAGATCGACGCTCTCTTCTCTCTCGAAATGACTGGCCCGGGTGAGGTTCTCAGGATTGCGGCTTTGTCCCCACACTGATCTGAAGTAAGCAAACGTCTGCTGTCGATCCTTGAATACCGCTGCGGCCAGCTCATGTGCCTCTAGTAACGCCTGAACCGCATCGGTTGAATTTCCCTGGGAAGCAGCTTGTCGAGCTATCTCGAGCTTCTCCTCGATTTCTTTCATGGAGACCAGCATCTGGTCATGATATCTGGTGAACTCGGCGACGGACAGAAGCACTTGCAGGTTGTAATGATTCCGGTCTGCCCTTGGGAGATTGGCTTGGATTTGGTATTTCAAAGCGGTGGTCTCCCGCAACATCCCTTCCGCCTCTGCCGACCAATCTCCATACTTGCCTACATAAACTGGAATGAAATCCAGACCAGCACTGTAAGGGAGAGCGGGAAGTGGAAGTGTTTGATGCCTTAAAGGCCTCGGCTTGTCCCACTTACCGGCGGAGTAGCCGTAGCTGCCTCTGGTGGTGCCGAGTCCCGGGACGCTGGAGACGTTCCGGTCCCACGTACGCTCCAGAAAGCCGGCTTGTTTATCCAGGCCTTGGTAAATCTCTACGATGTCCCGTACACGCGGACCGTAATAGATCTCGATAAACTCCTCCACGTGCTGAGCGACGGAAGGCGTTTCATGTGTCCAACCATATTGGGCCACTTGCGACCAACCAAGCCAGTAGAACTCACTGTGGGGTCCGCGGTCATCCCAGGCGGCGCCAAAAACTCCAATAGGGTTCCCCTGCCAAGCCTGAGAAGAGATCATTTCAAAGGTACTCTTCAGGTTTGCCCAGTTGGATCGGAAATTCATAGGGGCCAGACCGGCTGTCTGAGCGGTATAGGCTAACTGCCTGATCCCCTGACGGTTCTCCTCTTCTATGTATTGTCTGCGAGTAACGGCAGGAATCCGCCCAACAAAGTAGTCGTTACCCAGCACGCCGTCAATGATCTCGTGCGGGAGAAGAGCAACATGTTCCGGCATCAGCGGCCACTCAGCCCAGATCAGTACTTTGCGACCCCGATTCTTCAAGAACTCGTGAGCTCGCTGAACAAACTCCACCCAGGTCAAGCTCCTGTTCTCGGGGGTATAGGGGCGATCGCATTTAATACAAATACCTGAGTAGTACACTTCATCGGAGGAGACGTGAAAATAGTCAACTCCCCGAGTCGCCTTAATGATGTCTTCATACAACGAGAAAATCAGCTTGTAAGTCTCTTCATCGCACATGCATGCCTGGTAGTCGCTTCCATCGGCACGTAGATGAGCATACTCAGGGTGCTTCAGGACCCACTGAAAATGAGCGGGAGCTTGAATATTGGGAACGACCTGGATGAACCGCTTTAATCCATAGTCGACAATTTCCTGCAGTTGCCTGCTGGTGAAAGCCCCCGGGACACCTATAACTGGGTGACTGGGAAACTGAAACTTATCCCAGACTTCAAAACTTATCATGTTGACTTTGAATCGGGCGGCCCAGTCGAGATAATTCTTGAGAGTATTGATGTAGTCCTGATGGTTCTTGGTATCCCAGTGTAGAAACCTCAGCTCATAGCTAGGCCAGTCTCTAATTTCGATCTCAGGTACAACGATTTGACCTTGGGTTCCTCTCTTCAACAGTTGCAGAAGTGTCTGCACTCCATAGAACAAGCCTTGATCGCTATTGCCGATGATTTCGATTGCGTCGGGTTTGATCTTAAGGAAGTAAGCCTGTTGATCGATGGCAGGAGTTTGACCAGTTTGAACAGTTTCGGCACGAACTGCCAAGCGCATGCTCCGACTGTTTGCCGTTCCCTCAGAGAGCTTAAGTCCCCAAAACCCCGCCAAATCATCCGTCAGCATGTCAATGGCGATGTGATCGTTCTTGAGCTTTCCACCGCAGCAGACCCAAGTCTGGTCGATCTCGATATCTGCCGCTCCCACAATCACCTCTCGAGGCGTAGGAATCACTGCATATCCCCTTAGGCGAAGTTCGGTGGGTAAAGGTTCCCCAATGATCGGTTGGAAGAAAAAGAAGCTGATGAGTAGAAAAACATGAGTGATACAAAACTTTTTCATGACATCACCTCACCTGAAGCATAAGAAGTCTGTTCGTAACTCAGTTGACTCTGATCTCTCCGTACATGCTGGATTCAATCGTCAGTATCTCCTGGATCCAACCCGCTAGCCGTTCACGCAAGCTGGAGACATACTTTCGGTTTTGCAGCTGGATGAGCAAGACCGGCCTGCAACCTGGGACCTTGAAGCGGACCTCCGGGATTCAGAGATGCTGCAATCAGTATGCACAAGAAGAATCCAAGAAAAGGCCTCAAAACACGTCTCTTCATGATTAACCCCCAAGCCCAGGTTCAGGGTATTCATCGGATCTGGACTACATTTTTGTCGGCAGCGGTTGTTTCCCTTCACCGGAAATCCACCTCCGGCTGGAGGTAAAAGAGAAAATAGGGCGTACTACGCAGTCCTAAAGCCGTGTTCTTGACTGGATGGTCGAAGACCACATCTCGTTCGATCATCTGGATCCCGTAATCGAGATATCTCCGGTCGCCAGTTCTGGAAAAGAGAAACCCGCACGCATGAGCCAGATTGGAGGTCCGGACCTCCTCGGCCATCAAATAGTCAATGGCCCGCTGGATCATAGGTGGTATCGATTCATCACCTGATACCTCATAGTAGGAGCGCAGTCCTTCCAAAGCGATACCGAACTGAAACCGAGCTCCTCTAGAAGGCGTGAACGCTCCCTGATACTTCTCCTGTACTCTCGTTCCCGCCTCGATAATCGGACGGCAACGATCCAAATACTTCTTTTCTCCTGTCAGTTCGTAACCGGCAAGTAAGGTCAGCAGCTGGTGTCCGGGGCCCCTCGGCTGATTGTATGATTCATCTGCTCCTTGGTATCGGAAAGCGTAATCCAGACCCTTACGAGCCGAGTCCAAAGCGTGTGGGTCGCCCGTCAGTAGGTACTTCTCGAAGAGGCTCTGAGTCTTGTGGTGATTGAAGGTGTTGGAGACATATACCTTGGCGGCCGTGTAATGGCTGTTTCTTCCTGGATCCATACGAACGTGGTCGGTGGGTGGACAATACCGATTACTTCCGATGAACATTGGATCGGGGTCATAGTGAACCATATGAATGTCCGCCAGATGCCGGCTGTGCTCAACAAAGTAGTCGAAGTAATCCCAACGGCCGGTCAAGAGGAAATGAAGAAGAGAGGCGTGTGGGAAATCATAGTAGTTACCGGCCCAGGCAAGATTCCTTGGCTCCGCATTGCCCTTCTCCCATGCCCAGTGAAGGCCGTCTCCGAAGTCCAGCCATCCGTAAGCATCTCGATAAATACCCCTCAGTTGGCGGCCATCGCGGGCCTGCTTGAGATGATCGAAGTTAGCTCTCCACCAGGAAAGATATTTCTGGACCAAAGGCCAGTTTTCTCCAAAAAGCTCTGGATCGGCGTCAACCAGTCTGCCAAATGCACCGGTATCTCGCGAATACCATCTGACAGGTGCCATCGCTTGGAGGGGTTTCTGGAAACCGGCAAAAATATCCCGGAGTCGTCTTTCGTCCTCCGCTGCAGAATGGAAGTAGAACAGTAAGTCATGGGTCCGAGAGACCCCGGTGTAGATATCCAACGGCTGATGCACTTCCGGGTAGAGACCTACGCGCAGATTCCCTCCGCCATCCACTTGCAGAACTTTGGGGTGTAACTGCCAGAACCAGCGGACCCCGGCAGCAACTCCGCCTCTTTGCCCGGTGGCATCGATCCATCCGGTCGAGAGGGGTTTGGTGCTCTTACCTCGTCCCTTTCCGTTCAACACTCCACCCACCCGGTACTCATCCGAGTCTTTCTGGTAGATCCAAGCCACTTCCTCACTCCGAAGCTGTGCCTGATAGATCTGCTGGTCACCTCCCAGAAGGACACGAGGCTCAGACAGGGTTGTCGGTATCTCCCATTGCAGGGCATCCAGTGCAACATGATCCTCTCGGGCAGGTCCCATCGTGTTGAAGACAGTAATCTGGCTTTCAACTCGCGACAAGCCCCTAAAGGCAGTAAGACGGCAAAGATAGTCGAACCCTTCCTTGCCCCCGATCGCTTTCAATGTCCCTTCCGCTTTTATCCTCACGTAGAGAGGGGTTCGCTTCTCAATCTCCACCTGGCTGGTATTGTCCAGACTGCTGCGATAGATCTCTCCAGCAGCTTTCATCACCAATCCACCTTCGTGGTTTCTCACTAATTGCTCGCCGTGCAGCCAGGCCTCAGCTATGCCGTTGAAGCCCTTTTTCCGGACAGTGAATGTTAGCGGTCCCGTAGCTATTTCGATTTGATCGCCGCTCTCATCAACCTGCAACTTAGTATCGGTGGAGCTTGGTGTCTCTTTCCTGACCAGTGTGAACTTCTGCCGGCTGTTCGCCGAAAGGCTCGTCTGAAAATGGAGGTGGATCCATTTGAGACTATTGTCTTTCCACCAGCGATTCACCGCTTGAATCTCCACACTCAGTGGATTTCCCTTTTGGTCAAGTAGCTGTAACTCGCTCGGACTCTTGATCCGACCGAGTGGTAGAGGAACGCCACCTGTAACCGGCTCCGCCTCCCGATCCACGCTCGCCCTCTCCTTAATAGTGAGTTCTACCAGGGGCTGGGGTTTCGCTGAAACTGAAAGAGTGAGTATAAGAAGGGTGCCGAACAAAAACGGGACTTTCACCATATCTTGTAACTTTCCATCTTAGGGTAGATCGAGTCGGGATGTGAGTCAACGCCGCCCTATCATAGGGTAGTAAGGCAGGGTGAGGGGATCGAGCATATCCTCCTATTCAGGCGTCGGAGGGCTTGTAACCTGTTGGCAGTGTCGGAAGGTGTGGGTTTTGCAACTGGCGATTGAGTTCCATGTCATTTCTCGTGACAATGGTGGCGCCGGGGGTTACAGCTAACAGAATCGATTTAGTCAACCCGGAACAAGTAGGAGACGATGGAATCAAGAATAGTGGAGCAACTCGTCGTGATTTCTTTCGACAGAGTGCCGTTGCGGCCGCCATCGCGCCTGCTGTGCTGGGTTTAGGGGGAAAAGCCTTCGGGGGCAGGTCGGCAAAAGTGACCAGTCACTTTTTATTGGAGGCAAAAGGTGAAGCAGCCTGCTGTGATTGACGCGCAAAACGTCGATATGAATCTATTTGGCGTACAAGGGTTTTTCGAGGCGATCCGCGAGGGCCGGCAGGCCGCCTGCGCGGCCAAACGGAGGGAGACTCTT
>JAUWTT010000541.1 GCA_030614585.1 Acidobacteriota bacterium | reverse complement strand
CTTTGGCCTTCCATTCTTCTGGATTCTACACGAATCTTGCAAGTCCGGCGCCAACTCGCTCGGGACCAGAACCTAGTTGGAGTGCATGATCGAGCAGATGCAGACGTAATGCCTCACCCTGCAATTGCGGCGAGGCAGACGCACACAGGGCGGCGATGCCTGCAACGTAAGGTGTCGCCATGCTAGTACCGTCCATTCGCGCATACCAGCTCCTCCTATCGATGTCCCTCTCGAGACTCGAGGGGACGTTCACCCCATAGCCGGCAATGTCGGGTTCCACGTGTCCGAGAGGACAGATGCCACCTCCGCTGAATGAGGCGGGGCTCAACTCGAAATCGACAGCCCCCACTGAAAGGGTTTCGGGGAAATAGGCCGGAGCCCGTACCGTACCGGCGCCGTCATTACCAATGGCCACGACTGGAAGCACATCAAAGTCGTTCATAAGAGTCGAGAGTATCAGTTGAAT
Source organism: Acidobacteriota bacterium (assembly GCA_030614585.1). Lineage (GTDB taxonomy): Bacteria > Acidobacteriota > UBA6911 > RPQK01 > JAPXNP01 > JAUWTT01. Next base: position 3,051 of record JAUWTT010000541.1, on the reverse strand, counting down.
GCCTTCCATAACGGCTGGGAGGTTGCCACCCCTCACCCATCCAGGCTTAAAGCCGAGTGACATGCTTACGATCGTGGGTTTCGTCAGGTTCTGCGGCAGCTCAAAGCAGGACAGCATCCAGTCCAGGGCCACGACAATTCGCTCCAAGCTCGTTTTCAGTGTTTCGCTCTCGATGACAGAAGCCACCATAAGATCGACATCCGGAGCCACTCCCACGTTCTTACCTGCCAGGATGCCGCAGACATGAGTCCCGTGCCCTTGAACGTCGAAACCTCTGACCTCCCGAATCGTATCCGGAAAAGGATCAAGGGGGACGTAACGATACTCGATTCTCTTGTCGCGCAGCTCGAGGTGGTCACTGTCACAGCCTGTGTCGAGCACTCCTACAAGCACGCCCTGTCCCGTTATTCCGTCATCATGGGCAGCAAGAATTCCACTGTCGGCAGGCCAGTATGGCTTCTTGCGAGGTCGCCTGATCTTCTTGTGAGACACGGCTGTCTCTGGCAGTTCCAGCTTGATATTGGGCACGATCAAGTACTCGTTTTCTAACTCTTGGGCAGCTCTATCCATCTCGTCAAGTCGTTTGGTGTTTACCAGGTACGCTCCAACATAGCCGAACCGCTGGAAACTCGACTTGGGTTCTGGGGCAGGCTCATCCGGTTTGACCTGATGAAGTCCAAGGCCGCGTAGGACAGCACTGTACTCGGAGTCGGGAGCGTCCTTGATTCGAGCCGACCGTTTCGAGGCAGCCATCTCCGTCGAAAGGCTGACTTCAGCGTGCCGGGGTTTGCGTCGAATGGCTATGAATTTTCTCATCTTATGCTCCTTTTCTTCACTTTGGAGACGGGAAGATCGTCCTGCCCTGGTGCTGCAGTTGTAGCCTCCCAATCCGCTCGCGAGCCTTTCTTACCTGGTTCAGATTTGCCGTCCTTAGCGGGGAGGAGGGACCCTGTAAATCTGATCCCACCGATTTCGATCGCGCTGGCTGAGGGTTGTTACGTCGATCGGTTCTAACACCTTTCTTACAGCCTCGTCATCACCCTTCAGCTGGTATCTTTCCGCTTCTTCCAACCTTAGCTGGATGCCCTGATCCTCACGTCCGACAGTTTCATACCCTTTGGCCAACAGGTCTGTAAGCTCGGGCGGAAATCTCTCTTCCTCAGTAGTCTCGGGCATGTTTTCACTTACCCGTCGAGCATGGTCTAACTGAAAGATAGCGGAAGTGACCGTGGATTCATCTCCCCAGCGTCCCAAATAGGCATAGAGTTCTCCGAGACTTCGGTGATACTGGTATTTCATCTCGTTTGTATTGGCGGCATAGGCATCACCCTTGACCCTGTAAAGCTTCCGCTCGTAAGTGCGTGCCAACCGCTCGACCTTTCCCAGTTCACCTTCTCCCACGTACATGTTTACCAACTGGCGCAAAGCAGTGGGATCGGGTTCCTGTGGGTCTAATGAAAGTGCGAGTTCATAGTAAGCCTCCGCTGTCTCGGAATCCCGCTTCTTCTGATAGGACATTCCGAGTGATCGAGCAAGCTGTCTGAACCCTACATTCGGCCAAACGCCTCTACTGGGTTTTTCAATGAACGTTCCGCGTTGGCTCCACCATCTGAATCTCCTTGGCGAAAGGTCGTCGGCGCGATGAAGGTCGAGGATCTCTTTGGATGCTTCTGCAATGTTCCTATCGCGATGAGCAGAGAGGCGTTGAATTGCTTTGCCCGGCATCTCGTTTCTCTGTTCCAGGAATTCGGCGAGGTTGTAAGACTGCCGGGCAAGGCAGATGACCAGTATGGTCAGAAGTTCCTCCTGTTCCTTCGAAGTGCATTCCCGCTCGGAGAGTACTTCAAAGGCCCCCGACTGAGCCAGCTGGATCCTGTCGCTTTCCAAAGCTTCCCACAAATAATCCAGGAGTGTCTCAGCGTCTCCCTGCAGATAGTATTCGAGAAGAGATTTCGAGGGCCCTGTGTACTGTGGATTTTCTTTTGTTACCTCTCGTAAGAGAGGAGCAGCCTTCTCCCAATCTCCCTTCTGCTTCAGCAGGTCAGCGTAATTCATTTGGTAGACACTTTGGTGGACGCTATCAGTACTGATGGCTCTCTGATAGAGCTTCTCTGCCTCTCCAGTTCTACCCAAAGCCTGATAGACTTGAGCCAGATTGTTCATGGTCGGGGCAGACTCAGGTTGAAGGTTCTGCACTATCACGTAGTACTCGACGGCCTGCTCGTAGAATCTCGCTGAGTCATTTTCAGAGCGTGCTGCATCGCCTTTTCTCTGATAGGTAAGACCCAGGTAGAAGTTGAATCGAACTTCCCACTCTTGCTCGGTTGCTCCCAACCTGAGGCCCTCATTGAAGAGCTCGATGGCTGTCTCGAAATCCTGTTTTTCAAGAGCAAGTTTGCCGCGTTCGGCCAGGGTTCCCAGCTCTTGTTTCTGCCAAAGGAGGCCTGTCGACGATCCACACGACACTGATGCGAGACTGCCGACGATGACAGCCAAAGAGAGGACTCCAACAGCGCAATATGCGGTTAATCTATATCGTGACATGTAACCTCCTAAGGCTCGGTGATTGTCGTTCTAGGAGCCATCTCGTACTCCTCGACAAACACCTCAAGGTGTTCAAGATTTGGCTCGAGCAGGGCCGATGCGCATTCATCGACCCAGTTCTCGGCTTCACCTTCCTCCGAGACAATGAGCTGCACAAAGAAAAAGTACCGGATAAGACACTGGACACTCGACCCCCAACGGACCGTCGTAGGAGAGAGCCTCAGTTCGCCTTCTCTCGTCGTATCTCCCAGTCTTGAGCCAAACTTGACAAAGAACCTGGATTCATTTGCGGCCTGCAGTTCGTCCCAGCGCCAAGGGAGACCCACAACTGAATTCTCGACATCAACAATCAGCTCATCTGAAAGTGGTATTTCGTCCAGATAGTCACTGATTAAGTCCTTCCTAAATTCGGAGAAGTGTCTGGAAACGTGGCAGCGCAGGTCCGCTTCCAGCTGCGCAGGGCTATGATCCGGAAGATCCAACTGCCAGCTTCGATAGATCTCTGGG
>JAUWTT010000516.1 GCA_030614585.1 Acidobacteriota bacterium | reverse complement strand
CAGACTCAAGTCCCTGAAATCGAAATCCTCCCCGAGCAATCTGCGCATCGGGGACTCCAAGGATTCGGGGCCTCCCCGGCTGATAGAGGTTCCTACAGCTCATGTCTTCTCCGGGAAGTAACCGAAAGCCGATCACATTCGAACTTTGCAGTTCCTCGATTTCTCGATCGCCAAAGCCCAGGTCGAACAAGGCGTCGGAATCGTTCAGGTCTCTGACCAGAGCAACGTCGGACTCGGCGCGAATTCCGAATCCTCCCGCACCCGAATCCCGTTCCCAGATTTCTTCTCCAGGAAGAGAGCGATTCGCCCCGACGGCAACGATCACGAAACAGGCACAACCAACCAGAATGGTACTGAGTAAGCTTCGACCTGGGTTCCGAGCCGCGTTCCGTATAGAGGCACGGAGAAAGACCAGCCGAGCGCGCGGGTCAATGCGCATCTGGCTCCCTCTCGCCAACCAGACCGCAAACAGGGACAACCCTATCATGAGGAAACAGGTCCCCAGCCCGAAGAACAAAGCGGCAGACGACTCAGAATCGGTGAGGAAGACAATAGCAAGGAGCCCCAGGGCGAGGCCGGAACTGGCTGCCAGTACCCACTTCGCCCAGCGTCCACTACCTGCCTCCGACCTTGCCGTGATTCCGGCGAGCATTGAAGTTGCAGGAAGCTTCACCAGGTCACGGAAGGTGAAGAAGATGGAGCCCAGAATCACTATAAGAGATGTCAGGAAACCAACCACCAAACTGATCCAGCCCACGTGAAGCCTCAGGAAAGACGAGCCAATGGCCGTTACCCAGATTGTCTGCAAGCCATGGATCAGGATAGCAGCGTATGCCAGCCCTCCCAGAAGGCCCAGCAAGGTCCCCAGGACTGCGAGCAAAGCGCCTTCGACCAGAAAGTTCCTCCGAACCAGCCCATGCCGGAAACCGAGCGCAAGCAGTAGTCCAATCTCATGGATTCGGTACTCCACACCCAACCGGAATAGAAGAGCCACCAGAAGGACGGCCGAGACTATCAGGAAGAGGCTAAACCCAATGAAGAGCATCCCAAAATCAGTAGCCCCAGAAGCAGCTTGGAGCCCTCTTTCCTTTACCGGCAAGAGAAGCCCGACGCGACTCGGATCAAGTGTGTCCAGCAGTGCGTCCTCGATTTATCCAACAGACACTTGTTCCAGGTTGAAGCGACTCGAAGTCAGTCTTCCAAAGCGGCTCTGCCAGAGAGAGACTCCGGCTTCATAACTGATGAACGCCTTGGGAGCGGTCCGGAATTGTTCCCAGTATTCTTCGTCTACGGGACGAATCTGACTCAAGTCGATCGGAACGGGCGGATTCCAGGAGGCCATGTTTTCGGCCTCTTCCACCCCCGGGATAGCCGGAGTCAGAGTCTGATCCACGGCCAGTCCCTCCATTGACACGATCCCTTTGAGTCGAAAGGTCGCGGTGCGTGTACTCAACTCCTCCTGCCAGTCCACTACATAGTAGGTCAGTGTGACCGGATCTCCCACCTGAACGCTCAACTCCCTGGCCGTCCATTCATTGAGCAGGATTTCATCCTTTTCCAGCTTGGTCGATGCTTGTCCAGACACGAGGTCGTACAGATTTCCCCGCTCTTCCAGCCCAACATCGAGAGCCGTGACCGTGGAGTAGGGGACAGTCCCCTTTTCGGATCTGATACTGTTCGCCAGGTAAGTAAGGACGGGTACCGGGTCCACATTCAGTTGCCGTGCCACGCTTAGGATGTCTGCTTCGGTGGGTGGAGGAATGACCATCTCGCGGCTTTCCAAAACTGCATCGTTGCCACTGATACGAATCTTCAGACCATAGTCTTCCAGCGAAAGACTTTTTCGCAAACCGGCATCGAGGACCGACTCCGCGGTTACTGTGTCCTCACTCCCTCCAGCCATCAAGAGCGCATTGATGCTCCCCTCCCGATCTGTCGCCCTCTGAAGGACGGCCAAAGGCAAAAAGACGTTCCTCGGGGTACTCTGGTGAAGCTGAAGAGAAAAACGTCCCAGCGAGGAATCAGGCAAAACCTGAACCAGCCTCGCTCGGAGCGTTCCCAAAAGATCTGTCGACTCTCGACTGCCCAACAGAAACTCTGGATTCACTGCACCCTTCTTGACGAATGAAATCAAAATGGAGTCCCCGACCTGAGCCTGCAACTCATCCATCAGAGACTGATTCATAACTAGCGGAGGAAAGCTCTCTTGCGCCACATCCGCGGAGAGGAGATCACCTAGTGTTTGAGCAGGCAGTCCGAAGAGTCGCGGAAACCGCTCATCGATTCCCTGAACATTCACATTGGAAGCCCGAAGATTTGAATCAGCGTGAGTGGCGGTTCCCTGAAGGAGAATGGCGGGTACAATTTCTTTGAACGTTGTCGCGACGCTGGGATCGGCTTCCAACTCCACTGGCAGTTTCTCGCGAAAGAAGCGGTCAGAGATGAAAGCGAAGTCGATCTGTCCCAAGCGCTCAAAGGTTAGATCTCGTAGACTTCCACGAACGGAATCGCCTACCAGCAAAGCCCCGGTAAGGACTGCCGAGGTCACTGCAGCCCCCAGAACGACAGCCCGATGCACTCGCCAGTAGTAGATCAGGCTTCTCTTGATAGTCGCCCCTCCCTAATCTCGTAGCGACGGGCGAATCTGTCTGCCAATGCTTGACTATGTGTGACCACGATCAAGATCGTGAGCTCTTCCTCGTGCAGTTCGAACAGGAGATCCGCGACCATCTCAGCATTCGACAAATCCAGATTGCCGGTGGGCTCATCACACAAGAGAAGCCGGGGAGAGTTCATCAGAGCTCTCGCGACAGCAACGCGTTGACGCTCCCCTCCGGAAAGAAGTCCGGGCCGATGGTCGAGCCGATGACTCAAACCCACGCGATGGAGCAGTTCGCGCGCACGCTGCTCGGCATCCAGTCCCGGTGTTGGGAAGGCAAGCGCAGGCATCAGGGTGTTCTCCAGAACTGAATATTGAGGGAGCAGGTGGTGGTCCTGAAAGACGAATCCGACCACGCTGTTTCTGAACTTCGCCAGCTTCGGCTCGGGCAGTAAAAACGGGTTCTCATCCTCAATTTGGATAGTCCCCGAGGAGGGAGGAGTTAACGTCCCTAAACAGTGGAGCAGCGTAGACTTGCCGGAGCCGGAAGGTCCCGTGACGGCCACCGACTCACCCCGTTTCATCTCCATCGAGATGTTCCTGAGGACCTCTACCCGATGTGAGCCCATCTCAAAGTGCTTTGATAGATCCGAAACGGAAAGCCCCACAGCAAGGCATTCTAACACTTTGACGAGGCTGGCCAACCCGGAACGACGCACACGAAGAGGCAGGAAGATTGGCTTGTTCGGAACATACTGTCCTTACAGGGCTCACATAACGGTGGATTCCCGCCCTGGGGTTCCGCTTCGCTCTACCCCAGGCTATTAAGCACCGCACCTACGGTGCTCCTGAAATAGTGGTGTTGCTTTGTCGGGTTGTCTTGCATCCGCCGATCTCTCTTCTTCGCACCTGCGGTTACACGCCCCTCCGAACGCGGGACGCAAGAGACTGTCACAATACTTGAATTGGAGTGTTGTCCCGTCGGCGCGCCGCCCGCGCGGGTTATTGGTGGGTCACCGGTAATTTGTGAGGCCGAGTTATGTTTTTTGGGGTCGGAAGTCGGCCCCGGCCGGGGGCAGGGGGCAGCTGTGTATTATCTCGAGGGTTGTGGCGTGTTGT
>JAUWTT010000612.1 GCA_030614585.1 Acidobacteriota bacterium | reverse complement strand
TAGTCGTGGTTTTGTGCTTTAGTGGTTCATTCCGGATTACCGCCACTCGCGGCATCTGGGAACTGGGCTGGGAACTGGGACCTAGGAACTGGGGGCTGGTAACTGAGACCAGAGATAGCGAGCCATGGTCACTGACTCTTGGGCCATGCCCTTAACGAATCTACCTACTTCCGCGAGCACCTCGCGGGTCGACACCGCAGCATCGCCGACAGGTTCGGCCACTGAAGGTGACAGCTGGCCTACGGCTGCCACTACCTCCTGACGGAGTTGCTCATTGCTGCGCGGGTTATCCTTGCCGGCCGCAATAACACTGACCAACAGAAACGCGATAACGATAGTAAAACCAACTTTTATCACTGCAGTGAACCTCTCGACCGCGCAGTATGCCAGCTCAGGGTGACGTGGTGAGTTTCTGACTGGCTTCAGTTAGTTCAACACCAAGGATCCCCAGGGGGAAATGTCTCGAGCGATTATTCCTCAGAATTGACGAAGTCAGCTCACTCCTCCCAGGTCAGCTGGATGCGGTACTGATCACTTCCTGCCTTGTCGTCTCGAACCCTGATCACCGCCGTATAGCCATTTCCTTGGTTGGGCTTCTCCAACAATTCGACACTCCCTCTCCCCAGGCCCTTTCTGACTTCAACATTCCTGGTCGGGCCCCGGGTGGGGAGTACCCCGCTTAGCATTGCCATCTTCGTGATGACAGGGCCGCCCCGTACTACTTCAGCAGTAACATCGGAACCCCGGATCCTGAGGATAGCCACGTCATCAATCTCACCGAAAAAGAAGAAACTGCCCTTATTGGCGGATTGGCCCGCCGAGGATCTGGCCAGTCCGGCGATGGGGTCACCCTGCAGAGGCGGAAGCGTCGAACTTGTAGCCTGGGAAGCAGGTGCCCTGCCAGGAGTTCTTCTCTCTGTCTTCTCCTGTGATTCCTTGCTTTCTGTCGATGTAGACCTTCTCGGTGCCTTGGCTTTCTTCAGGTACGGATTATGTATGTAGTCCAGGGAATGTGGTGGAGGCATCCGCAGATTACGCGACACCGAGTAGGCAGGATCCAGGCCCCATTGTCCCGTGGCAAGAACCTTCTTATCGCGAGTCCGCTTGTCGTGCCAGCCCCAAAACGGTTTGGCTTTGTTCGACCCAAAGCGGCGTCCGAGAAAAGACCCGGCAAGCTGGTTGAAAGCTGCCGTGGGACGTCCGCCCAGAGGAGAGTAAGAGTAGTAGGCATCGAACATCGTGCCTTTGCCCCCGCCTTCACCCTGGGCTTTCATCCACCAGTGATGGTAGATGGAGAGTAACTCGTATCCAACCAATCGTGCGTCCGTGCGTGGCGGTCGTTCGGCCGTTCCCTTGAAGACGTAGGTCACTCCCGTTCCAGCGCCAAAACTGTCGTCCGTCAGAGAAAACCGCGACTGGCTGCCCCTGGAACCATAGACTCCGTGCCCGCCCGATTCAATAAACACCACAGGATGTGATCCGTCATAGAGTTCGAGTTCACCGTCAATGTTGTGCACGTTGTTGCCTACACCTTTGTCCCTTCGGTAGGAGTAAACGTTGTTATGGGCCAGGGTCTCCATCACTTGCAGATCTCCATACTCCGAACCATCCTTCCGAATCGTAAGTATGAGGCCCTCATTGTCGTTCTCATGGCAGGTCCCACCAATGCATTTGTCCGAATAGTCACGCGGGTGGAAGAAGTTGTAAATCAGAAAACAGTGGGTCTCAGTCTCCACAGTCGTGTAGTACACATAGGCCTGCGAGGTCCCCTGATCAAGCGAATCCCAGTTGTTGTCTCCTCGCCAGTCGCCGTCGTAGTCGAACCGGGTAATGAAGTCAGCTTTTGGCTGAAACCATGTTTCCTGGGCGACCAGAGGTGCGTAGTGTTCTGCCAGCCTGCGGTAAATGTCCTTTGGGAGTTTCTCTGAGCCGAATGAGGTGGTCGCCTTTTTCTTGTTTGAGGGTGCTCGAGGGTCTACCTTGATGGTGATGCCGGCTGTTTTTCCATCTCGCGTTGCGGAAATCGAGTATTTTCCCGGCTTGTCAGGTGCCGTGTACAGGACACTGTCCTGCAGGACAAACTCATTGCTCGCTCTGCCCAGCAGAATTGATGCGATGCCTGCGGTTTCAGGTTCGTAGAAAGGGATATCTTCTTCTCCCTGGAAGCGGAACGGCTTGGATAACCATCCGGTGTCCGGTGCATCGAGTTTGAACTCGGCGCCCCCCAGCTGCAGGCGAACACGCCGATTCTCACCATCCGGATTCTCGATGACGCCAAAAGCCTGCAGCTGGATGACGATGCTCTCGAGAGGTCTAATACGTGCTTCTTCCAAATCGGATCGGAGAAGCAACTCGTCAACTGCAACCGTCGAGCCGGTGAACCCCGGTATTTCGATCTGAATGAGTAGAATGGCTATACCAAGCAAGAGCATCTGCGTTTCCTATCTGGCTTGCGGTTCTTAACCACCAAATCACGAAATCACTAATGAGTTCTAGTGCTTTTGTGATTTAGTGGTTAGTCTCATAAGCAGCCCGGTCTAAAGCCGTTTGAGGCGGATCTCCTTGAACTCCAGCCAGCTCCCGGCTTGGTGCGCCTGCAACTCAATGTAACCCGGGTCAAGGTTTTTCAGGCCCGTATACTCCAGCACGGTGTCCCCATTGACCCGGACCAGGCAGTGTTGGTCCTGAAAACGAATCTGCATGGGGAACCACTTCTCATCTTCGATTAGAGGGTAGGTTGATCTCTTGTAATGGTAGAGAGAACCGGTCGCAAAATGCGCTTCGGCAACATTGTGGAGCTGGATCTC
>JAUWTT010000382.1 GCA_030614585.1 Acidobacteriota bacterium | reverse complement strand
ACGGAAAACGTAATTGCGTTCAACGGTAAGGATGGCATCGCTCTCGTTGAATGGAGTGACGATGACAGATACGATGTCGGCTACGCTACGATTAGCGGGAATTCAATCCACTCCAACGGGGGTCTCGGAATCAACCTGATGGAAGGGAGCTTCCAGGATGGTGTCACACCCAACGATCCGGGAGACACGGACACAGGCCCTGGCACCCTGGTTAATTTCCCCGTAGTGTCGCTGAATGCCGACAGGACAACGGTCGAAATCTCTTACGACGGAGCGCCGTCGACAGAATTCACGTTCGAACTTTTTCGCAACACGAGCTGTGACCCTTCCGGTTACGGCGAAGGAGAAACCCACCTCAAGCACGAGAGTTGGTTCGGAATCGACAACCCCATTAAAGGAACAACCGATAGCAGTGGACATCTTGAGATGGAGATCGCAATGGCGGGAGCAGCGGAAGGTGTGATCACAGCCACTGCGACTGATCCGTCGGGCAATACTTCGGAATTTTCGAAATGCAGTGGTGAGGAAGGCGGTCTCACCCTGAGCCCGCAACTTGTCTTCGGGATGAGCCTCTGCGGATCGACGGCCAGAGAGATCCAGGTCAAGGATAAGGCCACGGGGAAAGTCGTCACGGCAGACTCGAATATCTCCTTTAGATGGATCAAGCTCGATGGCAGCGACCTCCCGAAAGACCTGATCCTGGATGGGCTGAACGAGTTGCGCAAGAAATACTCAAAACTTGTCGAGAACTTCGCAACGATAGATGTTCAAGTCGACAGGAACACGAACAAAGGCTATGTCACCTTCAAAAGTTCCGGACTCAATGTCCTTCAGGCGGTTAGGAAGAATGCTGCAGGTCAAATTGAAGAGGAGTCGAATTACGCGCTCCTGATAGGTGGCATGGAACTTATTCAAGCCGATGGGCTTAATATCGAGCCTCTTGCGTTGACCAGTCCTGCTGCCAACGTCGTCTCCGACTTCATGACTAAGCGATTCGGGGGGAAATTTGGCTTCGATCCACCAATGCTTCTGTTTCCTCCGTCCCAGAACCAGTGCAGCTGGGTGGGAACTCTGGGCCAGTACGGAGCAGTGCGTGTCGCGAGCCTCAAATTCAGACTCCTGGGTGATGATGTGGAGACGGTCGATCTTATGGACGCCTTCAAGGCACTGAAATGGGTGCCGGCGGCCAATCCACTCGCCTGGCTGGCTCGGGTTATTTCGATCGGAGCCCCTGTGGCCATGTCACAGTTGCTCAACTATCAATCGGCGCTGGAGGCGACTGGGCAGCAGGATCCCTTCATAGAAGTCAAAAACGAGTTCAGCATAACCGCCCCACCTTTTCTCAAGGGAGGCGTTATCTCAAAAGGTCCAGGGATCACAGCAGTCCAGGCAACGTTTGACATGTCGAACTACTGCCTCGGAAAGGCGACGGACCTGATGCTGGTTGCAGTTGCTCCCGACCTGGAGCAGATCGACATCCGAAACGAGAAAGGGGGACTTGAAGATCCTCTCGTACTGGGAGTGAATGAGGAGCGGAAAGCCGAGACTGTTGGGATCTTCGACTTCTTTGCTGGACGAACGAATCCATTCTCGATCCCATTCGATCCGATCGGAGTCACAAAGCAAGATGAGATCAGGAAGTTCATCGAGAGTCTGATTCCTGGAAGTCAGACTGTTGCAACAGCTCCCGGAAAGGTCTCTTCGGTTGTTCTTCCTCCGGGCGCAACCACGAGCAATGGGGTTTACCTGGACGGCGAGAACTACTATGAGATGCGCTACACCTGGGACTCGAAGAAGGCGCAAGTCACGATCAGTAAATTCCGGCTACAGACTGCATTTCCCGACCTTGTGACCGAGTGGAAAATGGAGCCTGTACCCAACGACATTGCTTCAGTCGAAAAAGACAAAGGGATCTTGAAGGGACTGAAGCCGGGTAAAACCGACGTCGGTGCGGAAGTCTGCATTCCTTTTACCTCCTTGACCCGCCGCAGTGATACCAATGGTGTTCTGGTCCTCAAGGGTGGCGCGATCTACGTCCACAAGTATGAAGACCTTCGCGCTGACGGCATCAAAGACCGCAACGATCCTGGATTGAATGGATGGAGTATCACGCTGGAGCGGGTGGACAACGGGCAGCAGCAGATCCTGGACACGGGCTTCTTCGACCTGAACAGCAACGGGACCATTGATGGCGCCTCGGAAGAGGGCTGGGCCGTGTTCGAAAACCTGGAACCCACCCTTTACAGGATCTTCGAGAAACAGAAGACCGGGTGGACTCAGACATCTGTGAATCCGGGTGTGATGAGCATAAGTCAGGAGCAGGCGCGGATCGCCCGCTTTGGAAACTTCAAAGACATCACCATTGAGGGTGTCAAGTACGAAGACCAGGACGGCAACGGCAGCTTCGACGCGGGAGAGCCGGGACTCTCCGGCTGGACGATCGAGGTCGATCTCAACAGTGATGGGTCATGGGAACACACGACAGTGACTGGAACAGGCGGTGCCTACCGTTTCGATAACGTTGGCCTGGGAGACCTCACCGGAGACCGCACCTTTACGGTTCGGGAAGTGGCGAAACCGGATTGGATCCAGACAGCACCGCTGGGCAACACACCACTGCCCTTTTTCAGCGGCATGAAGGTGAAGATTGATTTCGGCAACTTTCGGGTCATGTCGATCAGGGGAACGAAATTTCACGATGAGGATGGAGACGGTCTCCAGGGAACCGGTGAAGTGGGCCTTCCCGATTGGGAGATCCACCTTGATCTGAACGCCGATGGAGTTACTGACGCGAAAGCCACAACGGACAGTGCCGGCGGCTACGCCTTCAATGATGTGGGCCCCGGAGACCCGCTTGGCTCTCGCCGGATGAGCATCAAGGAAATCCAAAAAACAGGCTGGAGACTTACCTTTCCGCTGACAGGCCACGACTACCCGATACACAGTGGGTTGGCAGTAGTAGCTGATTTTGGAAACACGCAGACCACAGAGATCTGTGGAACAAAGTTCGACGATCTGAACGGAAATGGTGCACGAGACGACGGGGAACCCGGTCTCTCCGGGTGGACGATCGAGATCGTCAAGCCCGATGGTGCAATCTCGAACGGGATCACCGATTCTGATGGACGGATTTGTTTCAAAGAACTCGATCCCGGGAGCTATACGGTACGGGAGGTGGCAAAACCAGACTGGATTCAGACATATCCCGGTGGGGCAGGAACTCACCAGATTAAGCTCGAGAGCGGCCAGAGTTTTGACAACGCGGACTTTGGCAACTTCCATGTAGCCGCTATCTGTGGAGTGAAGTTTCACGATGTTGACGCAGACGGCACCCGTGGTCCTGCGGAGCCAGGGCTTCCGGGTTGGACGATCCGGTTGGACAGGCCGGACGGCTCCTCATCAACTGTTCAAACAAGTACCGGGGGGCAGTACTGTTTCGAGAATCTCGGCCCTGGGAGTTTTGCGTTGTCTGAGGTCCAACAACACGGATGGACGCAGACCATGCCCGCTTCTGCTGCAGGACACTCCGTTAACACTGAGAGCGGAAAAAAGCTGGAGGGCCTGGATTTTGGCAATGCAGAGGAAGGTGGAGAGTTCATACCTGTAACTTTGTGCGGAACCAAGTTCAGTGATCTGAACGGTGATGGCACATGGACTAGTGGTGAGCCAGGACTCGCCGATTGGACGATCGAGTTGTTGGCAGGTTCAACGGATGTGCTCCAAACAACTCGGACGAACGCCCAGGGACAATACTGCTTCGGCCAGATAGGTTCCGGAACCTACAATATCCGGGAGGTTCAGGTGGAAGGTTGGCATCAGACCTTTCCTTCTGAGAACGAAGCCCATACCGTCACCGTGCAAAGTGGAAAGAATCTGGACGATCTCAACTTCGGAAACTTCAGGATGGGGAGCGTATCAGGTTGGAGTTTCAACGATCTAGATGGGAATGGGAAGGCTGGTTTATTGGAAGCGGGATTGTCCGGCTGGACGATCTTTGTTGATTTGAATCACGACGGTATCCTCAATAATCCAAACGTAAACGGGGTTTGTGACAAGGCTGCGACCGAGCCGTGTGCCAAGACCGACACAAACGGCGTGTACACCATCTCCGAACTAGGGGCCGGCCCTTACACCCTCAGGGAAGTCCTGCAACCCGGTTGGAGGCAAACGACGCCAGATCCTGAAAACGTAGTCCTCCAACAAGGCGGAGCGACGGTCTCCGGACTGGATTTTGGAAACTCGAGCACAGGCAACGAGAGCTTTCTTTACTTCCCCTTCTATCAGTCAGGGCCCGGCGTTTTTTCAGCCTATGCGCTTTCCAACTATTCCTCGAAAGTCGCTAACCTCAGGTTCACAGCCTATGGGACGGAGGGAGAACTCCAGCCTTTTGCCGAAAACCCGATGGTAATGCAGCTGCCGGCCGGCCAACAAGTTGCCCGGCTGGGACCCGAGATCTTCAACACAAGCAGTTCAAGTCTCCGGGTCGGATGGGTCGAGGTATCGACTGACAACCCTGAGGTTGGCAGTTTCTTCCAGTTCGGAACGAACGACCTTCAGGGCCTCGATGGCTCGGTGGCAATCACGGAACCTCAAGAGAACTTCCACTTCACTCGCATCTACGAATACCCCCCCAACCTGCAAACTTACCTTGCTGTTGCAAATCCTAATGACTCGGTGATCCGAGCGGTTCTGACTCTCCACGAGCTTTTTTCATTCGGTGAGACCACACCAGAGTTCCAGGTCGAACACGAGATTCCCCGAAAAGGATTATTACTTGGCTCTGTCTCGGATTTCTTT
>JAUWTT010000335.1 GCA_030614585.1 Acidobacteriota bacterium | reverse complement strand
GCGCACCATATCCCCAACAGACCTCATCACTGCGCCCAGGTTGTTTCTGATCCAGGCATCCTCATAGATGTCATGATCGATGGAGGCTGCAACCTCGTGGTTACGTTCTTGTTGCACACAGGCGATCTTTAGTTCCTTGGTCGAAATCTCCTGCCGGTAAGGTCGGCCATCGACTCGATAACTGAGTTCAATGACCTGGATGCTGTATTCCCGAAGGATCTCGCTGTTCACCCTCAGGCTTGCCATGAAATGCTTGGTGCTGTTTTGAAAGAGCTGCCCCGTACGGATCACTGCGGTCCTGCCTTCGAGAACAAATGGAAGGCCTGCCACGTCCTGAATTTCGACACCATAGGGAAGGTGGATTCTGAGCTCGGATCCATCTGCCAGGACGAGGCGGGAATCGGACAGTTCTCCGCCAAGAAGAGTGCCCAACGATTCAAGATCCTCGAGAAAGTGGAAACTTCCCATGCCGTGATCGGCCAGTGAGGCCATTAGCATCTCATTGAATCCGAGCCCCATGCCGATGGTAGAGACAATGCTGCCTCTGTCGGCGATTCTCCGGCTTATGGACCCGAGTTCGGCTGGGTGGACGATTCCTCTGTTCGCCAGACCGTCAGAAAGAAGAATGACTCTGCTTCGACGTTCAGCTGTGTGTGAGCCTGAAGCGATACCTTCGGCCAATAATAGGGCATCACCCAGGTTGGTGTGTCCGCCAGGTCTCAATGATCTGACAACACTCGTAAGTTCCAGAGTGTTCTCTTCTGTCGCGCGGAGCAGCCTCGAGGTAACGCGAGCCTGGGTATCAAAGGTAATCAAAGCGATGCGATCGGCGGGCGTCAATTGATCCAGTAACGAGTAGACCGCTTGTGTCGCATATCTCCATTTGTTGTCCTCACCCATGGAGCCGCTGCGGTCCAGGACCACGATCGTATCGGTAGGCGTTTGTCGTTCTTCACTGGTTTTTGGAGTCAGGACCGTCAGGTCCAGGTACACCGTCCCATCTCCACCCTGTACAACCATCGGTTGTGACAGATTGGCTCGAAGCTGGATACCGGTTTTTGGGTGTGTTGAAGAAAGCAGTGGGCTGGTGCCGCCTCCGTGACCGGTCACCCCTGCGGTGGTCTTCCCCTGGATCTGAACCCAGATCAGAGTTGCAAGGATGCCCAGTGCCAGAACCAGGATCCCACCCTTGCGGGATTTGCCCAGAGAATTGAGTCTTCTTATTAAGGTGTTCATCGTTTGTTCCTTTCGTTTGAGCCGTTTGAGTTTCTTTGCAGCTGCATCGTTACCAAGTTAACGTTCGTCGCGTATCGCATTGAAGACAGGAGTTGGTAAAAGAGCAGGGAGTAAGTTTTACAATCGGTTTACCCAAAAACTCTGGCGAGCGGACTAACATGGGAAAGATGAAACCGGGAAAACCGCAACTCTTGATCATTGAGGATGAGGAGCCGATCCGGCAGGGATTGGCGGATGTATTTGTCTTCAACGGCTATGAGGTGGAGACTGCGGCCGATGGTGAATCAGGCCTGAAAAAAGCTCTTGGCGGCGGGTTTCATCTGATCATCCTTGACATCATGTTACCTGGCCTGGATGGCTTCAGCATCTGCAACCGGATCAGGGAGGTAGATCGATACCTTCCCATCATCATGCTCACAGCGAAGACATCCGAGGAAGACATTATCAAGGGACTGAGATTGGGTGCCGACGATTATGTTGCCAAGCCTTTCTCTATACGACAGTTATTGGCTCGCGTGGAAGCAGTCTTGCGGCGATCGGGAAAGCTCCACCGAGACATGAGTTCCTTCCAACTGGGAGATCTGCTAATCCACCCCGACAGCTTGGTTGGCACCAGAAAGGGCAAAGAGATTCCGTTTACCCGCCGTGAGCTTGAGATACTGCTTTACTTAAGTGCGCATCCCGAAACGCCGGTGTCACGGCAGGAGTTACTGAGAGAGGTTTGGGGCTACGCGAACGTCGATTTCATTGAGACCAGGACTGTGGACATCCACATGGCAAAGCTTCGTCGCAAGATCGAAAGCGAGCCGAGTCAACCGCAGATTCTAGTAACGGTTCGAGGTGAAGGATACCAACTGAGGGCAGGGACATGAAGAAGGTTCGACTCTACTTCATTCTCTTCGGTCTTCTACTGGCAATTCCCATCGCTGTCTTGCTCCTGCGGACCTACAGTAATCTGGAACAGGAAGCCTATTTCTTTTATAGGCGAGTTGCCGAAGGATTGGTTTCGACGGCCTCCCGGGAACTGCTCCTGAGCCTTAAGCGTGAAGAACAGCGGCCATATACTCACTACCGTTACGTTCACGTAGCCGATCGGCCCGTTCCGAAACAGGAAGGACTTAACCTCTCTCCGTTGGCCGGTTTCCCGGTGGAATCAGAGGTTCCAGGGATCCTCGGTTACTACCAAATCGATCCTGACGGGAGTTTCAGCACGCCACTTCTACCGATTGACGCTCAGGTTAGTGCCCTCGATGTACCCGAGCGATCTCAGCGCAGTGAATTGAGAGACCGACTGGCCCTCATCGTGGGAACGCACGGTCCGTATCCGGCGACGGCAACGACCTCGGTTCAGGAACGAAACCAGCAGCAGGCGGCCGCTCCTGAACCAAAGACTGCTTCGATCCTCAAAGAGAATCTGGAATCCAACGTCGATCTTAGTTGGGAAAAGGAGTATTACCGGCCCGAACCAGGGGATTCAGAACGCGAACAGTTTGAGGAGACCGGTGGGAAGAAAAAGGACTCTGGTTTGTATGAAAGCCGCGTCCAGAAGGCGTCGCCCCGTCAAGCGCAAGTCTTTGAGTCCCAACTTGAGGAGGCTTATTCTGAGGGTTTGGACGACATGTTGGGACGCTCTGCTCGCACGGAGCCTGCAAATCAGATTTCTGGAGAGAGAAGGGATCGGGGCCTTGACATGGAGGACAGTCCTACCACTGGAATCGACAAAGATCCAGAACTCGGTGCTGAAGTTGAACCTTTTTCAACACGTGCGGTTTCGGGCCGTTGGCTGGTATTTCAGCGTAATGTCTGGTGGAACGACCAGCGCTACGTACAGGGGTTCGTCACTCAATTGGGAGGTTACCTCGATGACTTTCTGGATCCGATGCTTGTCAACGCGGCTCTGCCTGAAACTGTTTCCTATCTTCTCTTTTATCGGGGCGAGTTAGTGCGACGTTCAGGCATTCAGGTGATGGATGACCATTCTGTTGAGGGCAGACCCATCGCTGACAGACCTGTCCTGCTGTACAGTGCGTCGTTGCCATATCCGCTCAGTGACTTTCATTTGGCCGTCACCGTTGACCAACTCCCGAAGGTGCCTGGACACCAGACCGTGAGTTTCCTGGCTGCGTTGCTTGGTCTACTCTTCGTGGGTGGCCTTTTCGGGATTTACCGAGTGACAGCCACCCAGGTCGAATTGTCACAGAAGAAGAGCGATTTCGTATCGTCAGTCAGCCACGAACTCAAGAGTCCCCTCACCTCGATACGAATGTACGGTGAGATCCTTATGGAGGGGTGGGCGGAAGACGAAAAGAAGGAGCGCTATTACCGCTATATTCATGACGAAAGCGAGCGTCTCAGCCGCCTGATTCAGAATGTACTGACACTTTCCCAGTTGGAAAGGAAAGAGTGGCAAAGTAACCGCGTAGTATTGAATCCAGCCGAATTTGTAGCGGAAGCTGTGGAGCGGTTGGCCAATCAGGCCAGGCGGGCGGGTTTTGAAATAAGTGTCACTACGGAAGGGAACCCCCTGCCGGTGCAGGTGGATCAGGATGCCTTGACACAGATCCTGATCAATCTCATTGATAACGCGATCAAGTTCTCGAAGACGGCTGAGACCAAGAAGATCGTTTTGACGGTCAGCCAAACCAATTCCGAGTGTTACATTCGGGTGAGGGATTTCGGACCAGGTATCCCGCGTCAGCAGCTAAAGAAGATTTTCGAGAAATTCTACCGGATTGAAAGTGAGATGACCCGTACCACCTCGGGTACGGGGATAGGTCTTTCATTGGTGAAGATGTTGGCTGATTCGATAGGAGCGCAGGTAGATGTACGCAACTGTCGACCCGGGGCCGAGTTCAGCATTCGCCTGAAGACTGCTTCTGAATAGTCTCGAAGTCTTGGGGTCGCGGGTCTCGAGTCGCGAAGACCTGACAAGAGAATGACCGGTCATGATCGTGCGTGCGTTTGACTTATTCTGTGGAGATGGAGGCAGTTCATGTGGAACTCGGCAAGCTAGGGTTGAGGTGGTTGGCGGTATTGACCTTTGGGATAAGGCTGTTGAAACGTACAGACCGAACTTTCCACAGGCGGTCGTATACGACTGGTCAATCAAGAGTCTTACGGTGAGAGCATTTGAATTAGTGCCGGCGGCGCCCTTTTTCACGCGGGGCATCCCGGTAAGGAAGTTGTGATGAAAATCCAAAGAGCATTCTGCCTGCTGATCTTGTTCTCTGCCTGGTCGTGTCAGTCAACCCGGGAAGCCGAGTCTTTGGGAGGTACTTTGAACACCCCGCTGATACCGATTCCGGCTTCTGCCGAGGTTTTTGAGGGGGAACTGACGATTGACACTGGAACGATGATTGTGGCATCCCCGGAACTGCAAGAAATAGCCGGCCTGCTTAAGGGATATATTCTGGAGAGTCATGGTCTTGATCTTGGCCTTTCCATAGAACCCCTTGACGCGACCCGGGAGGGGATTATCCACTTGAGGCTGAATCCCGGGCTCGAAGGACTCGGCCGTGAGGGCTATAGCTTCGTAGTCGGCAAGGACAACGTCGAGCTTTCGGCGCAAGACTCGCCTGGCGTTTTCTACGGTGTGCAGACGCTTAGACAATTGATCGCCCATTCAAATTCCCTCCAAAGGGGTGAGCCTGGAATTTTGATCATTCCCCACCTTTCAATCCGCGACTTCCCGCGTTTCCCCTGGCGGGGACTGTTGCTGGACTGCAGCCGCACCTTTCAGTCAGTTGATTACCTGCGCAAGACCATCGATAGGATGTCTTACTACAAGCTCAATGTGCTCCAACTGCATCTCACCGATGACCAGGGATGGCGATTGGAAATTGAAGAGTACCCCGAACTCACTGCTCAGGGTGCTCGGTTCCCCGAGCGCTTCGGCGAGCCGGAAGCGAATCAGGGATTCTATACGCAGCAGGAAATGCGAGAGCTCGTTGAATATGCTGCACTGCGAGGCATAACCATGGTTCCAGAGATTGAAATGCCTGGACACAGCCTTGCTGCCTTAAGCTGCTACCCCCATCTTTC
>JAUWTT010000064.1 GCA_030614585.1 Acidobacteriota bacterium | reverse complement strand
TGTTAGGGTTCAGAGTTTGGAATCGGGTTGGCGAGACCAGGAGAAGGTAAGCGGGCATGAAGATCAACATCACTAGAACGCAATACAGAACCTTGCTGGAGATACTTGAGATCGCGGACTGGGTATTGCACGCGCATGTTTCTGAGCGTGCGGAGACGAAGAAGCATCGGGAATTCGAACAGATGGTGTTCTCTTTCGCGAAGGATTTTGGATTTGAAGACCTGGTGGAATATGACGAGGAAATGAAAGTACGATTTCCGACCAGAGAATTTGAAGAAACCAGTCGAGGGATGGATTACGTCAGGGAGTTTGAAAACGACACGTTTTGGAACGAGCTGGTTCAACGTCTGACGGAAAGAGACCTGATTCGGCAGTATGGCGAGGAGCGGGTTGAGACCATGAACCGTCGAGAGTTGGGAGAAAAGGAGAATCAACTCGAGAGACGGTATGCCGAGGAGTTCTACCAGAACGGACTGGAGAATGTCACATTGCGAAACTGAACTTCAACCCGCACCTGGGCCGGCGTCCCTCAAACCTTCGAGGGGTTCTCTCGACGCCTGGCTTAGCCCCCGCTCAATAACTCTCTGATCCGATCAACAGCGCTAGCGGCATCGTATGCGTATGCGTTTGCGCCCATATCTCTGGCAGCATCGTTAGAAAGAGGGGCACCGCCGACGATCGTCTTCAGTTTCTTATCGAGTCCCCGTTGGCGAATCAGATCCGTCACTTCGCCCATGACCGGCATGGTGGTGGTCAGCAGGGCCGACATTGCCACCACTGGCGCGTCGTTTTCAAGTGCAGTGTCGATAAAGTTTTCCGGGGAGACATCGTTGCCAAGGTCGATGACCTCGAACCCGGCTCCTTTGAGCATAATGCTGACCAGGTTCTTTCCAATATCGTGCAGGTCACCTCGGACCGTCCCAAGGACAACTTTGCCCAATGACGGCACGTCCTCCTTGATTAGCAGGGGTTTCAGCTTGTCCATCCCTGCCTGCATTGCCCTGGCCGCCATCAAAACATCGGGAAGGAAGATCTCATGGGCTTTGAACTTTGCACCAATTACGGACATACCCCCGATCAAACCCTCTTGCAGGATGTCACGAGCCGGTAAGCCTTCGCTGATAGCCTTTTGGGTTAAAGAAGGTACTGACGAAGCATCACCTGCGATTATCTGTTTCGAGATCTCACTTAGTGTTCCCATGCGATATTTCTCCTCTCTGAGTTGCTTTCCTTTCCGTCCCGGTGCCGTCACTCAAAAGATTGCCTCGATCCGTCTTGTGCCATCAGCTAATCACTCAATCCTGGTTTCCGGAAGTCGATCCATGCCCAGGCGGCGAGCTTCCGACTCCATTCGATTCTGAAGCTCCTCTTTGGCAGAATCCTGAAGCCGGGAGGGTTCGTATGCCTTTACCAGGCGTCTTACCTCTTGATTTGCCCTTTCGCCGAGTGTCAGGCCACCTTCCTCCAGCCACCGTGACCGCTGAGCGCGGTCGATAGCCTTTCCGGGGAAGTAGTGTTCCTCGCGTAAGTAACGTCTTGTGTGCTCTGAGATGAGAAGGTGTTTTTCGCTCAGGAGCTCTTGGAAACGAGAGATGGAAGGGAAGTCCTCTTTGGGGTGGATTCCCTCTAGCATTCGCAGTGTCATGCCGCAAATCTCATTGTCTACGACCAGTTTCTCCAAACTGGTGCAACTCTCGAAGTCGAGCATTCCCGGGCCCGAGACGTTGTTAATTCCGGTCAGAGCGGCCAGCGTGGCACCCATCGAGGATTCCAGTCCAGCCTGGGCATCCAGCTGCTTCGCATCGCTTAGTCCAATATAGGCCTGAGTTGGCATCCCGAGGTATCGACCAATCTCAGCGTAGGCACAGTCCACCATCATGGTCTCGACAGCTCCCATGGGAGTCGTTTCGTACCGGACATCAAAAATGGCGGGCGAGCCGCCGTAGAGAACCGGCGTGCCGGGATTTGCCAGCTGGAGAATCACCACGCCACTCAAAGTTTCGGCAGTATGCTGGATCAGGGTTCCCACCAGTGTGACTGGAGCGACAAAGCCGGAAAGCGGCATTGAAATCAGCTCTACGGGAATCGAAAGCTCAGCACAATCAATTGCGTTCTGAGATGTCACGTCGCTCCATTTCAGAGGAGCCGTGGGACAACACGAAAAGACCGTCAAAGGCCTCTCCCTGAGTTCGTCAACGTCTCCACGTACGGCCAGTTGCAGGTCGCGCATCACGTCAAAGCCGGCGATAGTAAAAGCCCCTGTAACCGTTGGTTTCTCACCCAGGAGTAGACTCAAGTAAAGACGGTAGCTGTCGGACATTCCCTGGTGTACGTCTGAAGGAATCAGGGCCGTGCTCTGCGAAGCGATGTGTTCCAGCTGATTTACCAGTTTCACATAACTCACGTAATCGTTTGTTACTGGGGGACGGGCCTTTCCCGATTCAAAATCAAGGACATTAATCGCGGCTGACCCCGGAGTGAAATGCACCTTTCCGGAACAAAAATCGTGAGTTTCATTTCCGAGCACGTCATATAGTTTGAACGAGTTCGGGACAGTCGAAAGTGCCGAGTCGATGACTGAGTCGGTGAAATAGACTTGCTTGGTTCCCTTATCGATCCGCGCTCCATGGTCCGAGAGCATTGACAGGACGCGGTCGTTGTGCAAAGTCACGCCAAGTTCCTTCAGAATGACCCTGGCTTCACCCACTATCTTCTCGATTAGGTCGTTGTCCAGAAAACGAAGCTGAGGCCTCATTGGTAGACTCCTTCTGCTCTGAGAACTGGCTACAAGAGTCCGAGTGCAAATGGCGGTAACTTGGACCGAGTGCCAGGTTTTTCGTTCCTGATGCCCAAGACAAAACCGGGCTCAAAAGAGAACGCCGCGTTGCCTGGAAAAGTGAAATCTGAGGATAGCATAGAGACCCAGTGATTCTCTATGTTTGAACGGTTTCGGGTGTTGAGCTTAGCTTGTACTCGTAATCGACTAATCCCTTAGCGAACTTGGCGCCTTTGCGTGAAATATCTCTGCGTTCTTTGCCCCTTTGCGTGAAATGAGTTCAGCTGAGGCTAAATTCGGGTACCCGATACTCTTCAAGAATGGGAAGTGGTTGATCCGATTCCAACAGCCGCAGGGTCGCAACCAAGATCTCGCTTTGCATCTCAGCGTCGTGGGGACGCCCCAGAGGGTAACCCAGTGGTAAATCTACAAACAGAGCTCGAGGCGGATGAATCTTTTGGGTCACCTCACGCAGAAGGCTGATCGAGGTAGTCGGAATTCCGTGCTTCTCGATAACGCTTTGAATCAATCCGACGGACTGATTGCACATGGGTCAGACCGGAGTCAGGAGGACAGCGTCCACACCATCTTCACGAAGGAATGCTGAAACTTCCGGTGCTGTTTCGGACGTCAATCGCCCGGGTGCGGTGACTGATCCCATCATGCTGAAGTGGCGGGTATTGACTGAGCCGATCACGCCTTCACTCTCCAACTCTCGAAGTCGATCCAGGGGCAAGGCAAGATTCTTGTCCTTCTCGACACCTGCGTGGTCAAAGGCGGCACTTCTATGCCCTTCACGCAGGCTGGAAAGTTCTGTGTCATTCGGAATCATTCGATACGAAACGTCTCCCCCTTTGATCGATTCGTCGAAAGGGGGCTGATCCGGGCGGTAAAGAGCGGCCGTTGTGACGACGGCAATGCGAGACTCGGAGAGCGGTTTAACCATTGTGGTTCCGGGCGACCAGTCATAACTCCGATACCTGTAGGTCTTCATGAACAGTCGATACTTGAACGTGAGATCCGAAAATTTAGCCATATCATCCAACTCCAGCTGCGACTTTTCGCCCTATTGTCTCATCTTTGTCAGAGTAATGCGCTTGATTCGTCTGTTAATTGTCGTCCAGCTTCTGAGTTTGATGTGCGCAGTTTTGGTAGCTGTGGGCTCGAACTCCAAAACCGAGATCACAGTCTTCTTTACGGGAGAGGTGAACGGTAATTTTGAACCGTGCGGCTGCAAGGCGGGGCCGACCGGTGGTATGGCGCGCCGGGTGGGTTTTTCGCGGGATTTCGCGGAGAGCTATGAGGGTAAAATCCTGAATGTCGATGCGGGAAACTACTTTGAGGCTCCTGGTCCGACCGCCGGGGCCATCAACAGTCTAATGAAGCAGGCACTTGCCGAATTGCCTGTTCACGTATTCAACATTGGTTCTCAGGATCTGTACTGGTGGCAAGAGCTTGCTTCGGAGAAGCTCGGTGAGACGCAGTTCATTTCCACCAACCTCGTACCTGTTCGCTCCACGCTTCCAGCGCCTCAGAAGTATCTGGTTCTGGAAGTGCCCCTCTCCTCAGGGACATCCCAAAAGGTGGTTCGTATCGGATTCCTGGGCATTACCGATCCCGCTCGGGTCAAGCCGAATTCAGGTTTCAGGGGAATCGATCCCCTTGAAGCGGTGAGAGAGATCAAAGAAGAGGTCATGGATCAAGCGGATTTCCTGTTTCTTCTGGCAGATACCATCCGGCCCCAGGGAGAGATTCCGACCGACTCAGTGATCCGTCAGCTGGCCGAAGAGCATTCCGAGATCTACGTGATCATTACTAATGAAAAGCGATTCATCTTGTACCCGCCCACCCAGATTAACTCGGCTGTACTGGTATCCAGCGTTGAACGAGGAAGGTACTTGGGCCAGATGAAACTGGTTTTTGACGGAGATGGTTCTCTTCAGCAGATAACCTCGGAATTGGTCGAACTGAAAAAAGGCGTGCCCGAGGATGCTGTATTCCTGGAGGGTGAGAAGCGGGTCTCTCGTCAGTTGAAGTGATTGTTGACGATCCGATACACCTCGATGATCATCTCAACCTGTTCTACCAGGTGCCCATGCTGGGCCTCTACGTTGACATACGGGATCTCTTCATGACCTGCCCAGACCGATAAGGATCCATCGTCGGTAACCGTACTGTTTTTTTGAAGCACGACGTTAAGACCTGCCGACTTGAACAACTGAAAGAGCTGGTCCTGTGTCACAAAGAAGAAATCGTCAGTATCCCGGCCTTGCTGGATGTGAACGGCTTCGGCATCCACCTCGTACTCGCCTCCGGGAAGGTAGCTTTCTGCCGAATATCCACCTTCGCCGTTGTTGTGGAGAGTGACAATCAACCTGGCTCCCTGCAGTCCCCCATCCGAAATCAAGGAATCCGCAAAAGCTCGCACCGCTTCGATAGCTGTACCGTCGGCTTGACTGTATCTCTCCAGCGTTTTCTTGATTCCGACCGGAGTGAAAATCCGATTCGGATCGAACCGGTAATCCGCCGATGCTATTCCGAAGCTCACGAGCCGGTCTCCTGTGTGTCGGAGTTCGAGGAGACGGCCTCCTCTTAATGCAATCACCTGCAGACCTGCCTCCACCGCAGTGTTTTCGTCGTCATGCATGTTAAAGAAGAGTAGGTCGGAGCCGGCTACCTCGTGCAGGACAGTCACAACTGTGTCGTTGCCGAGTTGATATTCGAATCGCTTCAGCTGTACATCAGGTTGCGCATTACATCCAGAAAAGAGCGACACCACAAGCCAGAGCAGAACAGCTGTTTTTCTCATCAATTCGTCAAATCTTAGCCGAGGATCCTGCGAAGTGAAAGTCGCCTGCATTTTTCGCCGCCAAATTGGCGGTGAGGAAGATACAGTTCTGACAAAGTCCTGCGGTTCCGGTATCCTGAACACGCTGTGAAACTGATATTAAGGATAGTTCTAGTTGTTGTCTTTTGCGGTTCCTGGGTTCATGCAGGTGTCGAGGGCGATCTGCAGGCTCTTTCCCGCATCAGAGAAGAGGCGATCGAGAAATCTGAGGTCATGCAGACGCTAAGCCATCTTGCCGATGTTGTTGGCCCAAGGCTCACGAACTCCCCCGGTCATGAGAAGGCGGCTGAGTGGGCTCAGCTAAAGCTGGGAGAGTGGGGGCTTGAAGGTCCCCGCTTGGAGCCGTGGGGAGAGTTTGGAAGAGGCTGGCAAGTTATCAAGCACAGCGTCGAAATGACGAGTCCCCGTTATATGATGCTGACGGCTTATCCGAAGGCCTGGACGAAAGGAACCTCCGGGATCATTTCTGGAAAACCCGTTCTAGTGGAGCTGCGTGGAGAGGAAGATCTCGAGCTCTGGAAGGGCAAACTTCGAGGCGCAATCGTGATGCTGGGCGCTCCTGGAGATGTGGCTGTGGGCTTCGAGCCAAACGCCAGACGTTATACGGCGGAGGAGCTTGAGGAATTGTCCCGAGCCCCGCTGAAAAAGCCGGCGGGGGAAAAGCGCAGGGAGGAGTATCGAAAGCGGAGAAAATGGCGGTCTAAGGTGAGCGAGTTCCTTGCCGAGGAGGAAGTGACAGCCGTACTGGAATCAAGCGGGCGAAGAAGAGGAGCTGTTCTTGTCGGCTCTGGTGGAAGCCGAGATCCGGAGGAGGGCTTGGGTTTGCCTTGCTTTGTCGTAGCGAGTGAACAGTATGGGATGCTCTCTCGAATTGTGGAGAAGGAAGAACCTCTTGAGCTGAGGATTGAGCTTGAGACGGAGGTCTTCGACAGCGATTTGCAGGCCTACAACGTGCTCGCTGAGCTTCCAGGTTCGGATTCCAGACTCCGAGCGGAAGTCGTGATGCTGGGAGCCCATCTCGATTCATGGCATGCCGGGACAGGCGCCACCGATAATGCCGCCGGCTGTGCTGTTGTGATGGAGGCGGTAAGAATACTCAAGGCAGTGGCAAGTCCGCTTAGAAGAACGGTTCGGATAGCGCTCTGGTCTGCTGAGGAACAGGGACTGCTGGGGGCCAAAGGTTATGTGAAACGCCACTTTGGCGATCCCGGCGAGGGTGAAGTGACAGACGAATATTCGGAGCTAAGCGCCTATTTTAATTTAGACAATGGGGGGGGGAGAATCCGAGGGATTTACTTGCAGGGGAACGATTCCGTTAGACCGATCTTTCGAGATTACATTGAGCCACTGGAGGATCTGGGGGTATCGACTCTAAGCATTCGTCCAACCCGAGGGACCGATCATCTGGCGTTCGACGCGATAGGGCTTCCTGGATTTCAATTTATTCAGGATCCGATTAACTATAGTACCGTGACGCACCATACGAACCTGGATGTTTACGAGTACGTATTAGAAGAGGATCTGATGCAAGCTTCGGCTGTAATGGCGTGGTTTGTCTACAGAACCGCCATGAGGGACGAACGGCTGCCGCGTAAGAAGATTAACTGAGGTTGGCTCGGGAGGAAGATAACCAGTATGAAGTGTGATCGTCGTTCGTTTCTGGCCCTTGCCGGGATGTCAAGTTTGGTTGGGGTCGGGCAGGTTGGAGGATTGTGGGGGGCCACGCCTTCCCGAAAGCCGCTGCGACTGCAAAAGGGGAATACCCTTGCTCTAGTCAACCCGGCGGGAGCCACGGCCCACCGTGTTGCCATAGACATCCTGGTTGAGAGCATGGATGCTCTCGGCTTGAAGGTGAAACTGGGTGAACATGTCCTCTCGCGTTACGGATATCTGGCCGGCAGTGACGAGGAGCGGGCGGCTGATGTCATGGCCCAGTTTACCGATGATTCCGTTGACGGGATCCTCGCCATGAGGGGGGGATGGGGCTGTGCAAGAATTTTGCCCCAGCTTGACTTCGACCTGATCAGCCGGAACCCGAAGGTACTGATCGGCTACAGTGATGTCACCGCCTTGCTGTTGGCAGTTTATGCAAAGACAGGGTTGATTACTTTTCATGGCCCTCTGGGTCTGGGTCCCTGGAACTCTTTCAGTGTTGGTTACTTTAAAAGAGTTCTCTTTCAGGGAGAGGCCGTCACCATGTCCAATCCAAAGATCGTCGGGGACAATCTGACTCAAGTTGCCGATCGTATTCAGACGATCCATGGAGGAAAGGCACGTGGGAAATTGTTGGGAGGTAACCTGACGGTGCTGTCCGCCATTATGGGTTCTGATTTCTTGCCTGAGTGGGATGGAGCGATCCTGTTTCTTGAGGACATAGAGGAGGCGGTTTACAGAATTGACAGGATGTTGACCCAGCTGAAACTAGCCGGAGTCCTGGATCGAATATCCGGTTTTGTGTTTGGGAAATGCACAAGATGTCTACCTGGCCAGTCCTATGGTTCTCTGACGCTCGAACAAGTCTTCGAGGACCACATAGCTCCTCTTGGGATTCCGGCCTGGCAGGGTGCGATGATCGGGCACCAGGCTCATAAATTCACAGTTCCAGTGGGTCTTGAAGCGGAAATAGACTCCGACGAGGGGACGATCCGGCTGCTCGAAAGTGCGGTACAGTGATTATGAAGGAATACCCTTTTGTGCCCTATCGATGGAACCGGCATTCGAGATCCGAACTGGCGAGGCGGGCGAAAGAGTTTCTGCAAGCCATGGAAACACGACGGAGTGTTCGCGAATTCTCCTCGGAATCTGTTCCCCGCGAGTTGATTGAAGTCGCAGTTCAAACCGCATCAACTGCACCCTCCGGAGCAAACCGACAGCCGTGGAAGTTTGTCGTTGTGGGAAACCCCGAACTCAAACGAAAGATCCGTGTTGCCGCAGAAGCCGAGGAAAAGGCCTCTTACGAACAGAGGATGCCTGATGAGTGGCTGGAAGCACTGGCTCCTCTTGCAACCGACTGGAAGAAACCGTTTCTTGAGACCGCGCCCTGGTTAGTCGTGGCCTTTGCTGAGGCTTACGGGGTGCTGGATGATGGTTCGAAACAGAAGAACTATTATGTTCAGGAAAGCGTCGGAAT
The DNA here is from genome assembly GCA_030614585.1 of Acidobacteriota bacterium. GTDB lineage: Bacteria > Acidobacteriota > UBA6911 > RPQK01 > JAPXNP01 > JAUWTT01. Next base: position 3,159 of record JAUWTT010000064.1, on the reverse strand, counting down.
TGCGTGCGGACTGTTCATTGCAGCCCTGCATCAAATGGGTCTGGCAACCCTGACGCATACTCCAAGTCCGATGGGTTTTCTTTCGGAAGTATTGAATCGACCTAAGAATGAACGCCCCTATATTCTCTTTCCGGTTGGTTATCCAGCCGAAGGTGCGAAAGTACCCGTCATCGAAAAGAAGTCCCTGGAGCAGGTAGCTGTCTGGTTTGATTAGGCGGATCTGCTCAAAAGGCCCAAGATCAAACCACCAGGTCACCAAGCAGAAGTCATGCGTAGCCTCTTGATTCTTGGTGCTCTTGGTGTTTTGGTGGTGAAGTTTGGGTTGGGATCCTTGGGTTCAGCTTGTCACCGCAGGCCGGCTTATGGCTCCGCCCGGAGGAACTCGGCCCAGACTTCAGTGAAAAGAAGCTTGCCTTTTCTGGTAAGCCGGATGCTGGAGTCGGTAAGGTCCAGGAGCCCGTGCTGAGTCAGGAAGTCTACCGAATCACCAAACGACTCATCAAAGTCGCACGCATACTTGTCAGATAGTTCGGAGGCCACGATTCCTGAGCTCGTGCGAAGGCGTAAGATGGCCTCTTCAGCCATCGCCTTCCGTGGTTCCAATCGCTCTTCGGAAGCTTTAGGCACTGACCCCTTCGCCGCACCGCGCAGGTACTCTTCCCAATTGTCGGTTGATGTCCATCGACGTCCACCGACGTACGAAGCAGCGGCAATGCCAAACCCGAGGTACCAGGAATTGCTCCAGTAAAAGAAACTGTGTTCGCATTCGAAACCCGGAAGCGAGAAGTTCGAGATTTCGTAGTGCTGATATCCTGCCCTGTCGGTGGTGTCCATGGCAACCTCATACATGTCGCCCATGAGGTCCTGGTCCGCCAGTTCCAGCAGGCCCTGGTCACGAAGTCGGCCAAACTCCGTTCCCGGTTCGATAGTCAGGCTGTAAAGGGACAGGTGTTCAGGATGGAGGTGAATCGCGGTCTCCAGATCCGACAACCATTCTTCAGACGTCTGTCCTGGAACACCAAAGATCAGGTCCAGGTTGATGTTTTCGAATCCTGCGTCTCGAAACAACTGATAGGTTTCGATTGCGTCCTGTGAGGAGTGAATCCTTCCTAAGCGGGTCAGTTGGCGGTCATCAAAGGATTGGACTCCAATGCTGACACGGTTGAAACCCAGTTCGAGGAGCCGATCACAGGATGGAGGGCTGACAGTTCCAGGATTGCATTCGATTGTCCATTCCGCGTCCGGAGCAAACGAAAAGGTCGTACTTAGAGCCTCGGCGACTTTCTCGATTTCGTCGCCCGTAAGTTCCGAGGGTGTTCCGCCACCGACAAAGAGCGTGCCGGCCCGTGAATCATGCCAGGGGCTGTTAGCGATTTCGTGAGACAACGCCTCCAAATACTGGAATCTCTGCGAGCGGTCGACTGTCCGGGAGACGAAGTCACAGTAGGGACACTTACGCATGCAGAAAGGAATATGGACGTAAATGGCGAATTCACTACTCAACTTGTTGGTTCTGCCTCTCTCCCTGGCACTTGATCCTTGAATCTTCTCACGAAATCCTGAGTTAAGTGGAAATGAGCTTGTCATGACGACCATCTTCCATCCAGCGCCCCGTATTGCATGAAACAGTCGATGTGGGAGGATAAGCTTCCAGCTTGTGAGAAACGCGGGTTAATTCGTCCACCTTGACCAGACAGGAAGCGGAGACTAAAATCCGCGGTGCTTTTGAGGGCCTTCTTGACCAGGAAGTCGATGCAAAATGAGGTAACAAATGGTGAAAAGTGAACGAAGCAGGTTGGTTGTAGTGGGCGGCGTCGCTGCTGGAGCGTCCGCGGCAGCTAAGGCCCGTAGAATGAGCGAGAAGATTGACATCATTCTCCTGGAATCTGGACCCTATATCAGTTTCGCGAACTGTGGCTTGCCCTATTACGTTGGAGGCGAAATCGAGAGTCGAAACAAACTGTTCGTGACCAATGCGCGCGATTTCTCTGCTCGTTTCAACATCGACGTCCGTACCGGGACAACGGTAACGAAGCTTGATCGGGAGAGGCAGATTGTCTCAACCTGGGATGCCCAGGGAAGGGAACAAGAACTCGCCTACGATCGACTCGTTCTCGCAACTGGAACGGAGGCTCTCCGCCCACCCATCCCGGGTCTGGATACTGATGCCATCTTCACTGTACGGACTGTGCCGGATGTTGATGGGATTGTTGCGCATCTGAGTTCGTTAAATGTGACACGGACAGGGAAGACCCGTGAACCGGGAGTATCAGCGAGAGCCCTTGTCATCGGTGCGGGATATATCGGGCTGGAAATGGCAGAGCAGTTGCACCGCCTCGGCCTCGGTGTCACCGTCGTAGAACTGGCCGATCAGGTTATGTCGACGCTGGATTCCGAAATGGCCTATCCCATAGAGATGGCACTAAAGAATGCAGGAATTGAAGTCATTCTTGGAGACGGCCTCCAGGAAATCACGGAAGTACAGGGTATCCATGTGGCGCGGACAAGCTCAGGAACGGAGATACCATTTGACGTGTGTATTTTGGCAACCGGCGTGAAGCCGAGAGTCGAGCTGGCAGTCGATGCCGGGATTGAACTGGGGAAGAGTGGTGCCATCCGGGTTGATGAACACCAGCGGACGGGCGAACCGACGATTTTCGCGGCGGGAGATAATTGTGAGGCGATGCATCTGGTAACCCGCCAACCTGTGAATCTCCCACTGGCCGGACCTGCAAACAAGGCGGGACGAGTTGCAGGGGCTAATGCTGCCCTGGATCTGGTGGGAGCAGGGGATTCTGATCTCAGAAGAATGAAGCTGCGAGGTGTGCTGGGTACTGCTGTTGTGCGAGTCTTCGGCGTATACGCCGCCGCAACCGGCTTGACCGAGAAAGCAGCAAAGCAGGAGGGAATTGAGTACGAGCTCGCGTTCCTGACCGGACTGAATCATGCCGGATACTACCCAGGGGCCGAGACGCTCCAGTTGAAGGTTCTCTTCGAAACCAGGAGTGGCAGATTGCTGGGAGGTCAATGTTGCGGCGGTGCCGGAGTCGAGCGGCGCATCGACATCCTGGCCACAGCGATTTCTGGAAGCCTGTGCATCGAGGATCTGGAACAGCTCGATCTGTGCTATTCGCCTCCTGTAGGTTCTGCAAAAGACAT
>JAUWTT010000102.1 GCA_030614585.1 Acidobacteriota bacterium | reverse complement strand
CGGTGGGGTCGGGATTCGGAGGCGAGTACATGATTCTCGATCCAGATACCTCATGCCGCAATTCAGGCAAGGAGACTTCCACGGACCCAATGCCTCTTTCGTCAGACACCACAATTAACTGGAAGGCCACAATTTCATTGCGTGCAGCAAAGACTCTGATCTTTTCACCGTCCCAAACCGAATTCGATTTACTGAATGGACTGTTTAGCTCATAGGGATCGATCTTTTGTCCATCCCCCACGGCCCACAACTGATAGACTCCTGCAAGAGCAGAATTGGAGATGCCTCCCACCATGAACACCACGCTGAAGAAGCTTAAGACTCTCCCTGTGCATATCCACTGGCAACCCAGACCGAACAGCTGGAATCTGATCGCACACTCTTTCATTAGTTCGTCCTCAGTACTTGGCAAACGCTACGAAATCATTCACCGAAATCACGTTTCCATCAGAACCGATTTCTGTCACATTCCCAATAATGGGCGCTCCTTCCGCTTTCTCAACTCCAACACTAGTTCCATTGAAAACGAGAATTCCACTGGAACCGTTGAGAGAAGTCGTGCGCTGCATACATTGAAAGCTGGTGCCGACCCAACTTCCAACGAGGCCGAATTCTTCGCTCTGAGAATCACCTGTCCTCCTACCCAAACCGATCAGGTTGTGACCTTCCGAGTCAAGCACCCAGAACCCCGTTTCAAGCAAGGTCTCCGTGTGATCCCGTATCTCGTATTGGAGGGAAAACCCGAGAGTGCGCACCGGCAAGCTTGTAATCTGAGAACCATCAAGGCGTAGGGTCAGGATTGGGATCGTGCGACTGGCCGAAGTCTCGACAAGTAATGTCCCGTCAGAGTGAACAAATGCGGGAAAGATCTCCGAAAAAAGTTTGGCAAAATGTTCGTTGGCATCTAACTCAATATGAAAGTGTTCCAGGAACAACTCCCCCCGGAAGAGGTCGATCGTGACCTCAACAGGTGCATCATCGGGGTTCACAAAGGCCACACCCGTGGCAACGTTTGGCTCTCGATCGTCGAACTGGATCTGGGCGAATCGATATCTCTTTGCATTCGTGACCCCCACTGAATCAAAGACCACTTCGCCGCGCCTGACCCTGAAAATGAGACTCCCCGATACTTTGCCGCCAGTAGCTGCAGAGCGAACCCGGAGCCAACCGTTTCTCAACTTCGATCCGGTCAAGCTGAGTCGAACTGTTGTTTCCTCAAACGGGTTCAACTGCTTCGTCAGGACCGCCCTGGGTTCGCCATCATCGAACTGCACAGGAAAGGGTTCGCCGCTGCCACTCCCTTCAAAACTGCCCGAGAAGACTTCAAAAGTAACTGAGTCATCGGAAGCGACGTCGTTGGAAATCTGGAGAATCGTCTCAAACGACTCGCCAACAACTATTTGAGGGAATGTAAGGTCCGACTCAGCCCAAAGAGAGGCAGAACCCAACAAGATGATCAATGGGAACAAGGAGTTACGCATATCTTCTCTCCTCCAGGATCGAAAGGCGACACTCGAACAGGAATCGAAGGGGAACACACGCGCACCCTTCAATTCCAGTTCCAAGAGAGATTCTACGCAATCGTGGCAGTCCGTTCAAAACCGAGTGAACTACTCAAAATACCCTGATCCCAAAATGTGTTGCGGCGTGCTAAGACTGAACCTAAGTACAAGCAAGGGCCTTGACAATCGAGCAGGTAATAGGCGAAGTTGAACTGATTTGTCCAAATTGTGGAGAATCCAGCTGAACAACGGAGGAATCATGCAAAGAAGATACGTAGCCCTTTTCTTGTCACTGTTTTTCCTGTTACCTGTTCTGGCGCAAGATCGCACGAGGACACGAATACCGATTAGGATCCCCGATGTTCCAGGCTATAAGACGCTGGCCTGTGACCTCCATATCCATACGGTTTTTTCGGATGGGTCGGTTTGGCCGGATATCAGGCCTGAAGAGGCTTGGCGCGAAGGCATGGACGTCATCGCTATCACCGACCACATCGAATACCTACCACATAAAGCAGATCTGCCGGCCAACCATAACAGATCGTTCGAGATCGCCAAGCCGCGCGGAGACCAGCTTGACATCATAGTCATTCGCGGATCAGAAGTGACCCGCGATATGCCGCCAGGACATTTGAATGCAATCTTTCTTGACTCTTCCATTCCTCTGGACACGGAAGAATGGTTTGATGCTTTGAAAGCAGCCCATGATCAAGGTGCTTTCATCTTCTGGAACCATCCTGGATGGAAAGGGCAGCAACCGGACAAGGTTGCTAGATGGTATCCCGAACACTCGCAACTATTGGAGCAGGGGATGCTGCACGGTATTGAGGTCGTTAACGAGCGACAGTACTATCCGGAGGCTCACCGCTGGTGCATCGAAAAGAAGCTGACGATGCTGAGTAACTCGGATATCCATAATCCACTGAATCTGGATTATAAAGTCCGGCAGGCTGATCACCGCCCCATGACTCTTGTATTTGCCCAAGATCGGAGTGTCGAGTCAGTCAAGGAAGCTCTCTTCGCACGCCGGACCGCCGTTTACTCCGGAGCCCTTTTGATCGGCGAGGAGACTTTCCTGAAGCCAATCTTTACGCGCTCAGTTCATATCAAGAATCCTGCTGTCACAATTAAAGGAGACGGACGAACCTACGTCCAGATCCGCAACTACTCCGACATTGAGTACGAACTCGAATTTGGCGATGAGATCGTGGAACTCGAGCTGCCTGATGAAATCCTGGCTCTTCAGGCGAACAGAACTGTACTCCTGGCATTAAGAGGCACTTCGGAAGACCGCTCGGGCACCAAGACATTCGCCATTCCGTTTACTGTTCGGAACCTTTTAGTGGGACCGGATATTGGCCTCAAATCAGAGTTCGAAATTGAGGTCACTTTCGTTCCTGAGGAGGAGTGAGCTGAGACTGGGGGATTTACCACCAAAAAAACACGGAGATGAATGGGTTTACCTTGGTGCTCTTGGTGCCTTGGTGGTGAGTCTCTACAGCACAGCCCCGCGAGCTTGAACCGGCCAGACTACTTCCACTTGTCCATCACGGACGCCAATCACTTCGTTGAACAGGTTGTTGGCAACACAACAGTGATTGGGAAGAATAGTGACGACCTCGCCAATCTCCGGCATAGAATCGCACCGCGAGAATTCGACGTGCCCATGCTCCTCGGAGAGTGCGTAAATCTGGGCCTCCGGATACTCGAGAATGAGGCCATGTCCATCAAGGCCCATCAAATCCGAGGAAAGGGTCTTGCTGCCCGCATCCAGAATGCCTCGCTCCCGAGATGGGCGGCTCACCACGGTGCTCCTGATGGAGAAGGAACATTGCTCCAGTGTCATCGCGCCACTCGAAAGGGTGTAACGGTCGCCGTAGACATACATACCTGCCCGGTACTCGGTGATCTCTCGATACTGGTGAGCTTCCCACATACAGTGGGTACCTCCGACACTGACACATGAAACCTCTATCCCCTTCGGCTCAACCAGTTTTCTTACTTCTTCAACAAACGGACCCGTGTTTTCGTTCAACGGGTAGGTCATCAAACCGGCGAACTGCAGGCCTGGAGATGATTCAATCAATGCGGCGAGTTCCGCGGCGAGTTGAGGTGTCTCGACACCACATCTCTTCAGGCCGGTGTCGAATTCAACCATTACAGGAATGCTTACATCGTGTTCATGGGCGGCAGCTGACAGCCCCGAAATCGTAACATTCGAATCCGCTGTCACACCGATCCGGGCTCTTCTTACAAGCCGAATCAAGCGATTCAACTTCTGAACCCCCAGAATGTTGTAAGGAACCAGAATATCTCGTACTCCGGCCTGAACCATGACCTCGGCTTCCCCAAGTTTCTGACAGGTAATACCCGTCGCACCCTGAGATAATTGCATATGGGCTATTTCTGGAATCTTGTGGGTTTTGATGTGCGGACGATTCGAAATTTCAGACTTGTCAAGGTACTTCTGTAATCGCACGATGTTGTCTTCCAAACGGGTGAGATCAACTATAGCGGCGGGAGTTTCAATTTCGGAGACATTCATGATCCATCTACCATAACACCTTCATGACTTGGTTCCGAACGGCAACAGACCTTAAAGCTACGGAGGACACGCGGATCATGATTACGATTACGAGCATCCGCCTTCGCTCTCCGAGCTACGGCGCGACAGGCCGAGCACGAGGACGATTTAAGATACCAAGCCGCAAGCCCCCAGGTCTCAAGCCTCCCCGATAACCGATCACCGATTACGGATTACCGATTACCGATCCCCCCAGCATTTCTCATTTTCTGCTAGATTGTCTCTTCATATGCTTATCTTCGACTCGCATCTTGATCTGGCCTGGAACGTCATTGACTGGGGACGGGATCTGTCTCTTGAAATCCCTGAACTTCGAGAATCGGAGCAAGGGATGGAACAGCCTGGTCGTGGCAGGAATACGGTTTCGATACCGGAAAGGAGGAAGGCTGAAGTTGGCCTGGTAATTGCCACGCTGCTAGCAAAACGGGTTGTGAAAGGGAATCCACCTTTTGTGCCCTATCGGGAGAGGAAAGACGCCTATCGGGCCGGCCAGGAACAACTGGAATGCTACCGCGAGATGTGTGAACAAGGCGACTTAGTCTGGATTCGCAACTCAAACGACCTTACAAGTCACCTTTCCAACTGGCATAGAAACGCACCTGCTGCTCCCCTTGGTTTTCTTCTCAGCATGGAAGGAGCTGACTCGATCGAGAGCCCGAGCCAGTTGCCGGAGTGGTGGGAAGCCGGACTCCGAATCATTGGTCCCGCTCATTTCGGTGTAAACCAGTACGTGCACGGCACCGGTACCGAAGGAGGCTTCACCCCGGAAGGGTTTCAGCTGCTTTGTTCGATGGAGCAAGCAGGTTTCATTCTCGATATGACACACCTCGCTGATAAAGCGTTCCTCGAGGCAGCCGATCGCTTTAAAGGGCCTGTCCTGGCCAGCCATCACAACTCACGTACCCTTGTGCCAGGGCAGCGGCAATTGAGCGACGAGCAGATGCGGATACTGCTTGATCGAGAGGCCGTAATCGGGGTGGCACTAGACGCCTGGATGCTTACGCCAAACTGGATCAGGGGACAATCTACACCTCAAGGCACCCGTCTCGAAGCTGTCGTCGATCACATCGACTACATCTGTCAGATGGCTGGAGACTGTTCCCACGTGGGAATCGGATCAGACCTTGACGGGGGCTTTGGCACTGAACAGACGCCCGAAGATCTCGACACAATAGCTGATCTTCAGAAGCTGAAACCAATCCTGGAGCGCCGTGGGTATTCTGAAGAAGAGATCAAGATGATTTTCCACGGCAACTGGATCACCCTTTTTCAGCGTGTCCTGGCATCCTGATCTGAACCGCCACCCTCTACTAGCCCGCATTCTGTGAAGCGGTGGTTTACCCGGACTTCTCAAAAACCGGCTACGGCGACTGACACCAACTAGCTTTCATAGAAATATCGCCGCACAAGATGGCCGGGCGATGGCCCTGTAAACCGACTCACAAAAACGCCGAGAAAGAAAGAGGCTGCCAACCCCCAGATGACCGGATGCAATCCGAGAAGATTGACTCGGCTACCGCCAAGAACGCTCGGGAGAAAGAATAGCAGGATGACCCCCAGACCACCGACCGCAGAGGCCAAAGCGCCCTCGCGAGTCATGTCCTTCCAATAGATGCCCAGAAAAGTAGGGGCCAAAAAAGTACACGCGAAACCGCTGCTTGTGAAGACGACGATGTACTGCAGGAAGTCAATGGTCCTGGTCGCCAGTAGAGTTACAATAACTCCCACAATTACAGTGGTTATATAGCTCATCCACCTGGCCACCTTTTCGGTGACTTTCGGATTAATCGACCTCTGGTATATGTCTCGGACGATTGAAGAGCTGATCAGGAGCAGGAAACTGTCTACCGTAGACATGACCGCTGCAAACGGAGCCGCTACGAAAACAGCAGCCAAAACAGCATGCCAGGGGCCCAGGTTCCCTACAATCCGCGTGGCCACCAGCACCATGGCCTTATCGGCGCTTTCAGGTGGAATATAAGGGAGGAGGATCCTTGCCGCAGTGAAAATGAATACCAGAGGGATATAGATCAATGCGAAGTATCCGGTTACGATCAGCATTGCTCTTTTCAAAGTCTTACTGTCTTTGAATGCCATCAGCCTGACCATCATTCCCGGTTGGCCCATCGCAGTGATCGCCCACATAATGAAAAAGGAAACTGCGAGCCCCAAGGGATGAAACGGGAGCCCATCGGGCCTTCTTCCAGGCCCAAACAGACGCTCTTCACCTCTGACGAAGTGCACGGTGGCGAACGGAGCGACCTCCTTGGAGCCATCGTTTTCGTAGGCCAGTTCAACTCGCAGCAGGTCGCTGATGACAGCGTCACTCATAACGGCTTCCCTGACCTCTCGGGCGGTTGTGAGAACCTGAGAAGCTTCATTAGTGGCCAGTTCCACTCGAGTTACCCAACCCTGTCCAGCCGTGTCCTCAATAAGAGTCACCCGCGGATCGACCAAAGCAGTTTCCGAGAGTACATACTGAAGGCCAATGATCGGAACGGACTCATAGGAGTCACGTCTCAATATGAAAGCCAGGTCGTTGTTGTCTCCAGGGATTGAGGTAACGAGGGTCGGCGGCTGCGCCTTGAGTCTCTCAACCACCTGATCCAGTCCCCCCACCTGACTGACTATGACGGGCAGGAGAAACACAACGCCAACGCCCATCACGACACCCTGCATAACGTCTGTCCAGACCACTGCCCGGAAACCGCCATAGGCTGTGTAGACGATGACAACGACAGCGAAAACCAGCAGCCCCACGGTGTACCCCCAGCTTTCAGGCAGGTTGAAAGTCTCCTCGACGATAAGTGCGCCGGCCTTGAACTGAGCGACAAGATTGCAGGTTGTAAAGAGCAGAATCGTGCAGGTAGTGAACAATCCTAGAGCAGGAGATTCAAAGCGGTCTCGGAGAACATCCGGTATTGTGATCGCTCCACTTTTTCGAGCCACCTGGTTCAGGCGTTTGCCCAAGACTCCCATTGCGCAAAGCGGATAGATCAAATAGCTGCTAATCCAAAAGGCCAGGACCCATCCATAGCTGTAAATGAGCGAGGGAAAGCCAATAAAACTCCCCCCGGAAGTCGCTGTCGCAGCAAAGCCAAAGGCCAGCGACCAACTCAGGAGCCCCCGGCTTCCCAGAAAGTACTCAGACAGGAACTCTTTCTTTACCAGAACGCGATGTGAAAGCGCAGCCAGAACAAAGACTCCTGCGATGTAGACCAGAAAGGTGGCTATTGTGATCGGGTTAGTGGACGTCATCTGGAACCTTGCCCCCCCCTAAGGTCCCTTCTGAGCCGAGATCGTCTTCCTTAAAGTAGAAAAGACAGAACCAAAAACTGAAGAGAATGCAAAGAGCCCAAGGTAAGACGACCCCGTAGAAAATCCAATCAGGGATGGCCAGCCCCAGCGGTGTGGTGAGAGATCCCGGATCACGGTTGAAGCTCGACAGAGGTCCTACGAGCGTGCCTATATCCGGCCCGGTCGATTCAGGAGTTCCTTCATGAGACAGGTATCCATAGAGGTAACAATAGGTAACGGTGTAAACCAGACAGATAGTCCAGGCGGAAAGAATGACCGCAACCTCTCTCAAGGCATTCCTGTACAGCGGATCTATTTTCGGAGAGTCTTCCGACACGCGATTATTCTGCCAATCGAGAGGCGATCCTGCAAGGCCAGGAGAGTGACAAATCTACTCAACTATGCTCCAAGGATCTTCCTGGCCGCTTCAAGTGCTGCATCATAATCCGGATGCTCGCCGACTTCTCCCACGTACTCTGCGTGACGAATGACGCCACTTTCATCAATTACAAAGATCGCACGAGTATCGAGCCTCAGTTCCTTGATCAGCGTCCCGTAGTTCTCACCAAAACTGGCGTCTTTGTGATCCGACAGCATCACCAGCCTTCCAACTCCAGCGAAGGCACTCCAGCGGCTCTGGGCAAATGGAAGATCCATGCTCACAGCATAGATTTTGGCACCCTGCAACTCCGCGGCTTCTTTATTGAAACGTCGAGTCTGCGTATCGCACAACGGGGTGTCAAGGGAAGGCACCACGCTGAAGATCCTGACCCTGCCTTCCGTGTCGGCCAACGTCACGGGTTTCAGATTGGTTCCCACTACTTGAAAATCAGGGGCTTGATCCCCAGCTTTCAGTTCCGGGCCAACCAGCGTAAGCGGTTGACCTTTCAGCGTTATTGCATTCGGTCTTTCGACGATCATTCTCTACTCCTCGGGATAAGAAAGCGACATTGTAGCGGAAATTTCTGCAGATCGAAACTTTTGCCCTCTGACTTGCATCCAATCAATGAATGAAAAAAGTTCTAGGCTTTTTTGCCAAAATCTGGTACAAAGCTTTTTTCCACTAACCTCGGACTCTCCGATTATTCTGATTTAAGGACGGTATAACAGGGAATTATGAGAACATCAGCACTAGAGAGCGAAGGACTATATCCACAAACGAAGAAGCCTGAACCCTCATTAAGGAATCTGGCTCTTGGAATCTTGCTCCAAGCCTTCAGAGATATCGTTGCGCCGAAAAAAGCTTCCAACAAGGAATGGGAAGAATGGCGTCAAGACGCCCTTGATTGGTTTTATTCATATGAGAATCAGCCCGGTAGTTTTCACTGGGTCTGTGAAGTCCTTGAAATGAACCCGAATGACTTGCGGAACTGGCTCAAGGAATATCGCAAAAGCGATAGCAAACAGAAGAAGGAAATGGCTCGCAAGTTAACCAGATTCCAGATTCGGCACTGAGACCTCAGCCTGTTAGCGAGCCGGCCGGCTATCTCGGAAGCCGGCCGACAGTTTACGTACGGAAATAGGACGGCCTCATCCGGGTCCTTGTACCGCGTTTGTTAGGTCCCTATGCAGGTCTTCAAGCTTTTCCTGCTTCTTATATTCTCGACGTATGCCATCATTCTCCTTTCTATTCTGTTTCGACGTTTCCGGAACAAGTCGAGTGAGGAAACTGAACAGCAAGCAGTGGCGTCGGTAGACTGTGGCGACCACAGTGAATTCCCACTGATAGAAGTCATCAACGCCAAAAAGTCATTTGATCACCCCGTCCTGAAAGGGATCACTCTTTCTGTGCACTGCGGAGAGGTACTAGGCGTACTCGGAAGAAGCGGCACCGGGAAGAGTGTACTTCTTAAATTACTGGCAGGCTTCTTGAAGCCAGATTCAGGATTAATTCTCTTTGAAGGCAACGATCTGGCCCACATGGGGGAGAACGATCTCCTCGAAATCAGGAAGCGTGTCTCGTATGTCTTCCAGAGCGGCGCCTTTTTCGACTTTCTCAATGTTCGTGAGAACATCGCCTATCCCCTTCGGGAGCGTGGAACACTGAGTGAAAGCGAAATCGACGAGCGAGTTGACTACCTTCTCGATGCGGTAGAACTGGACGGAATGGGTGACTTTCGCTACGACGAACTGGGAATCGGCGCCAAGAAACAAGTGGCAATAGCCCGCTCAATGGCTATTAACCCCGATGTCATTCTTTACGACGAACCCACCACGGGTGTGGATCCGATAATAGGGAAGAGCCTCAGTAGACTGATCCGGAAACTTGGCGACAAAGAAGATCTAACTTCTGTCGTCGTCACTCATGATCTGAAATGTCTCGAGATCGTCTCGGATCGAATCGTGCTCCTGAAGGACGGCCATATCAGATTTCAGGGCACAACCCATGAGTTTCACGAATCTCAGGATTCTTTCGTGGAGGCTTTCCGAACAGGAAAACGCTACGAGGAAGCTTCTCATGGCCAAATCTGGGCATGAGGGTTGGGGCTTGGAGTATTGGAGTACTGGAGTACT
>JAUWTT010000202.1 GCA_030614585.1 Acidobacteriota bacterium | reverse complement strand
GAATGAAGGTTCCAGAAACTCTTCGAAATAATTGTGTCCCAGCCAGGCCGGCAACCCTATGAGGCCCCCTAACCCGGATAAGATCGCGAGGATTGCCAGGGGACCGGTCACAGTCACAGAAGGCTCTCTGGGTGGACCACCGTGGTGATGTTCATCGTGCTCCCCTGAAGCCGCGTGTTGGGAGAATCTTTCCTCTCCATAAAAGGTCAAGAACATCAAGCGCCCCATATAGAAGGCGGTTAGAGCGGCTACGAGGGTACCGATGATCCAGAACACTGTCGATCCGTGATCACTGACCAGGGCATTCCACAGGATTTCATCTTTGGAGAAAAAGGCGGACAGAGGAGGAATCCCGGCAATGGTCAGCGTCGCAATTCCCATCGTGGCCCAGGTGACCGGCAGATACCGCTTCAGTCCCCCCATTTTGAACATGTCCTGTTCGTGATGCATGGCGAGAATCACACTCCCCGAACCGAGGAAGAGCAGAGCCTTGAAAAATGCGTGAGTGTACAGATGGAAAATCCCTGCAGCAAAACTCCCTACTCCTACAGCAAGGAACATGTATCCCAACTGGCTCACGGTTGAGTAAGCGAGGACCTTTTTGATGTCTCGCTGCGTCAGCGCAATGAGAGCGGCCACAAGCGCCGTCAGAACACCGATGGAGGCGACCACTGCCATGGTTTCAGGAGCACGTGAATAGAGTGCCGATGAGCGGGCGATCATATACACACCAGCCGTTACCATGGTTGCGGCGTGAATCAGGGCGCTGACCGGAGTGGGACCAGCCATCGCATCCGGAAGCCACACATACAACGGGATCTGGGCACTTTTGCCCGTCGCTCCCAGGAAAAGCAGCAGGGTGATTGCCACCAGGACTCCCCCCGCCTCTGGAGCAGGGAAGCGCTCCGCCGTTGCCTCGAAGACCGCGGCGTACTTGAACGAACCGAAGGTTTCAAAAATCAGGAACATGCCCAAAAGGAAACCGAAATCGCCGATCCGGTTGACGATGAACGCCTTCTTCGCCGCGTCACCAGCGACGCGGGTGTCAAAGTAGTAGCCAATTAGCAGATAGGAGCAAAGCCCAACGCCTTCCCAACCTACGAACATAAGCAGGTAGTTGTCCGCAAGAACGAGGATGCTCATCATGAATATGAAAAGATTCATGTAGGCGAAGAATCGGTAGAAGCCGGAATCGCCTCGCATGTATCCCACTGCATAAACGTGGATGAGAAAGCCTACTCCTGTGACGACAAGAATCATCACAGCGGACAGAGGATCGAAGAGAAAAGACGCATCGGAGACGAGGTCTCCAGCTTTGATCCAGGTGAACAGGAAATTGGTTTCGGCCCGGTGTTCAGGGTCCAGCTGGAGCAACTCGAGAAACGAGAGCAATGCTACCAGGAAACTCAGGAAAACTGAGATACAGGCAATCCCGCCAATGATGCGCGGAGAAAGCCGTTTACCCAGAATACCGTTGATAACTGCTCCCACGAGCGGGAATATGAGGATAATCCAAAAACTGTCCAGCATGGTCTACCACTTCATCGTGTCTGCTTGGTCGATATCCACCGAATTAGTGCGTCTCGAGAGCAGTACGATCAGGGCCAGGCCCACTGCTGCTTCGGCCGCTGCCACCGTCATCACGAAAAACACGAAAATCTGTGCGTCAATCTGATTGAAATGTCTGGCAAATGCCAGGAAGGTCAGGTTCACCGCATTGAGCATCAGCTCAACGCACATGAACATGATGATCACGTTTCGCCGGAGGATCACACCGACCGTACCGATGGTGAAAAGGATTGCTCCGAGAACCAGGAAATGCGTTGTCGATACCATATGCTTCAGTCAGTCCGCTTCGCCAATACCATTGCACCAAGAACTGCAACCAGAATAAGTATGGAAGTTACTTCGAACGGGAGAAGGTACTCGCCGAACAGACTTCGGGCGATAGGTTCGATGCCTCCCGTTGAGGCAAGGCTTGCATCGGAACCATCTGGAACGATCGCAGTTACTGCCCAAAGGAGGAGTAAGCCGAGAAGGGCGGCAACTGGGACTGCGGTAATGGTTATCCTCTTATGCCGATTCACGGCAAAGCCCTCAGATTCCGGGTCGATCAGCATGATCACGAAGAGGAACAGGACCATGATGGCGCCTGCGTAAACAATCACCTGGATCATCGCTATGAACTCGGCTCCGAGTTGAAAAAAGAGCACTGCAACCGAGCAGAAGCACGCGATCAGAGCCAGCGCACTATACACCGCATTTCGCTGAACAATAACCATGAGAGCTGCGACTACTGCAACCGCTGCACAGAGATAAAAGACTAACTCCTCCACCGCGTGAACCCCTTAATGAATTACCTGAGTCTACCTCTCGTTCGAACAAGAATCTTAGTGGACACCCCCTGGGTTGTCAACAAACCTTACAGGCGGTTTCGAGCTTGAGAAACTCAGGCCTCGGACGGCGATTCCAAAGGGGCCCAATTCGCCTAATTCTTCTCTTCTTCGATCGTCAAGATCTGACCCGTCGAGACGTTTTCAAGGACTTGGGTGGTGCCACTGGGCCACTTAATCGAGAGTTTCTTCACGACAGAGTTCTGACCCATTCCAAAGTGAAGTCTAAAGTCACTTTGAGATTGATACCCACCTCCACCTTTGACCGCTCTTACTTGAGTCAAATCACCGGCTTCAACTACTACTCTGGCCCCGATCGCACTTCGATTCGACGTAGTTCCAACCAGTTTCACGATCAGCCAATTATTCATTGATTTGGCGGTATTCAGGAGAAGAGAGGGTTCCTCGTCAAGGTTGGTTATCAGGAGATCGACTCGACCGTCATTATTCACGTCGCCAGTCAGCAGGGCTCGGCTGTTTCTGATTTCCGAGAAACCGCTTCCCGCCAGCTTTGTTACTTGTTGAAACTGGCCGTTTCCCAGGTTGCGGAATACGAAGTTAGGTTGTTTGAACGCAGTGCCAATTTCGTAGTTGTCAACTTCGGGGTAGACATGTCCGTTAACGATGACCAGGTCTTTCCACCCGTCAAGATCCAGGTCGACGAAAGCGACGCCCCAGCCAAGCCTTTGCCAACTGGGGTCGCCCAGGCCGGCTCGGTAGGTAACGTCGATGAAACGACCTTGTCCTTCATTCATGTAAAGGGTGTTGTGGTCGTCAGAGAAATTGGTGATGGCTAGATCCAAGTCACCATCATTGTCGAAGTCAGAGAAATCTACGCCCATGCCGGCCTGCTCACGTCCATCTTCGTTGAAGGAAACGCCCGCCAACAGACCCATCTCAAAAAAAGTGCCGTCTCCGTTATTCTGAAAAAGGAAGTTGGGCACCGAATCATTTGCCACGAATATGTCCACATCGCCATCGTCGTCATAATCAGCCCAGATGACGCCGAGTCCGTAATAGGTTTCCGGCTGTTCGACGCCAACTTCCTGGGTCTTTTCAATGAAGGTCCCATCGCCCGTGTTTTCGTAGAATCGATCCCCCTGAGAGGGCTCTCCACGAGGACCACATTGAACCTTCACACCCCGATACACGCACATGGGTCCACCCACAGGTGGGTTGTGCATATTGAATTTGACATAATTGCTGACATAAAGATCGAGATCCCCGTCCTTATCGTAGTCACCAAAACCGCAAGAGGAACTCCATGAGTTGTCCGTTGCCCAAGTATCTGTTCCCTTTTCTGTGAAGGTTCCGTCTCCATTGTTCAAGTAAAGGAGGTTGGGGCCGATATTAGTGACGAAGATGTCGTCCCACCCGTCGTTGTTGACGTCCCCGATGCAGACGCCGTTACCCCAACTACGATCGCCAACGCCGGCCTTGGCTGTGACATCAGAGAAGGTCCCATCTTTGTTGTTGCGGTAAAGTTGGTTCGTGGCAGTGTTATTGCCCTTCACTTCCGCCTCAATCGAGGAACCATCGACCAGATACAGGTCGATCCAGCCATCCTTGTCGAAGTCCAGGAAGGCTGCTCCGCCGCTCATCGATTCTGGGATGAACGGCTTGTTCGGGTCGCCACTAGTCATCTTCGTGGTCAGACCAGCCTTCAGAGAAACGTTCTCGAAGGTAGGAAACTCACCCGGCGTTTCTGACCCTATTGCCATGGCCACAGTTAGCAAAACAGTTAGCATAGCTCCTCGTAGACCGGCTATTATAGAGGTTTAGCAACCAGCTTGTGTTAAATGCTGGTCAGAATGGGCTGGATACCTATGTGGATACTTCGACCTTTGTGTTTGGCAATTCCCCTGGCCCTATGGTGCTGGACCGCTTCAGGCCTATCCGCCGGCACTGATTCGGCCAATCAACTCTATGAAGAAGCCTTGGGAAGGTACCGCGCAGGCAACTACTTCGAAGCCCTTGTGACGGCCCGCAAGGCCGTGGCACTGGCGCCTGAAGGATCGCAGTACCATCATCTGTTGGGGATGGTGTATTTTGCTCTTCAGCTGGATTCAGATGCCAGGCCTGCGCTTAAGAAAGCAATTGAGCTGGATCCGGATCAACCCACTTATTACTATGATCTGGCTCTCGTCTATATGAGAGACAACGAACTCGAGCAGGCCGAAGAGTACCTGAAGAAGACTCTTGAGTTTAAGCCCGACTTTGCCTTGGGTCTATTGCTTCTGGGCCGGGTTTACCACAATCAGAGCAAGACCGAATCGGCGTTGGAGCTTTTTGAGAAGGCCAGAATTCTCGACCCTTCGCTTCGGGCCCTCCATTTTCATATCGGTTATGCCTACAAGGCAATGGGGCAGAACGACAAGGCTATTGAGGAGATGGAGAAAGAGGCGGAGTTGCATCCCGACTATCTCCCGGCCCGTGTCGAATTGGGGGAAATCCATCTAAAACATCGGAATCCTGAATTGGCGGCGGCCCATCTGACAAAAGCTCTAGAACTGGAGCAGCGAGATCCTCAAATTCACTATCTCTACGGGAAGGCTCTGTTCGAATTGAAAGACAATGAAGGAGCCCTGGCCTCGTTGCAGGAAGCCAGCCGATTAGATCCTTATATGTCCGAACCTCATTACCTCATGGCTCAGGTCTACATGAAGATGGGAAATCGTGAGTCGGCTCAGAAGGAACTGGAGCTGTTCAAGAAAGTTAAGAAGCCGAAGTAGAGGTAAGGTGAAGAAACTACTCGTCTCCTGGCTCTACATCTTAGCTTTTGTACTGCCAGTAGTTAGAGCCGAAAACATCCTCCTGATAAGTGTAGACACTCTGAGAGCGGACCGCTTGAGCTGCTACGGGTATGAAAAAAACACTACTCCCAATATCGACAGGTGGGCCCGGGAAGGAGTGCTGTTTGACGAGGCGTACACAGAGTGCCCCCTGACTCTGCCGGCACATGCCACGCTACTGACAAGTACTCACCCCTTCTACCATGGGGTTCGAGACAACGTAGGGTTCATACTAGGGCAAGTTCACCTGACGCTGGCTGAGGAACTGAGGAATCAAGGTTATCGAACCGGCGCGGTGATAGGTGCCTATATTCTCTCGTCTGAATTCGGCATTGCCCAGGGTTTCGAGAGCTATGACGAGACCTTCACAATTTCCTCAGAAGACCCCGAGTCGATCTTCTCACTACAAAGACCAGCAGAAGAAGTGACCCGTGTGTTTCTGGAATGGCTGGAGCAACACCGGCGGGAAAAGTTTTTTGCCTTCGTCCATTTCTATGATCCCCACACACCACGACCGCAGGGCTATGACTGGGAAGTTTCCCGTGTGGACCGAAGTATCGGCAAGATAGATTCCTTTCTCAGGGAAACGGGCCTCCTGGACCATACACATGTATTCTTCGTTGGCGATCATGGCGAAGGACTGGGAGAGCATAGCGAATCGGAGCACGGCTTCTTCGTCTATGATTCTACTCTTCGAGTACCTCTACTGGTTCGTCCAGCCGCATCGTTTCGTCCCAGCGTCAAAGAGGTCGCTCAGCCGGTTTCCCTGATTGATGTGATGCCCACAGTTCTCAGGCTCGCTCGGCTGAACCCACCGCGGCAGCTACAGGGCCGGAGCCTGGCCGGGCTGATGCTTGGCAAGGAACTCTCAAGCCGGCAAGAACTCTACGCCGAAACGTATGTGCCGTACCTTCAATTTGGCTGGAGTCTGTTGAGAAGCATTCGATTGGGGCGGTTCAAACTTATCGATACTTCGCGGCCTGAACTCTACGATTTGGGTGCGGATTCTGCTGAAACCGTCAATCTGTTTGATCGGAACCAGGCAATGGGAAACGAGTACCGGGTGCTGCTGGAAGAGTTGATCAACCGGTACCAGTCGGCAGCATCCGCCGAGGCGTCAGTAGAACTCGATATGGAGACTCGCTCTAAACTCGCGACGCTGGGTTATGTTTCTCTGGCTGCTCCGAGAATGGGAGTACCTCTGGTTGGCGGCGTAGACCCAAAAGACAGAATTCTGGCGTTCGAAAAGTATCATGAACTCCTCGGTAGAGTTGCTAACCGGCAGGCAAATGAGTCGGTTCTTCGGGAGATAGAGACTTTGCGAGCATCAGCACCTGAGATGCAGGGCCTCACCTTTCTGGAAGCCGGAGTTCTCGAGCAACTGGGCCGGCATCAGCAGGCAATTGAGAAGTACGAAACGGTACTTTCAGAGAGTCCCGATAATCGCCTGGCCAGAGGGAATCTAGCCAGCCTTCTTCTGCAATCCGGCGAACTCGCCTGGGCAGAGGCCGAGTTGAAGGTGGTCTTGGATCAGGATCCGGATGATTTTCGAGCGAGGAACAATCTGGCCGGAGTTTACAAAGCCCGTGGGGACAAGCAGGCAGCCATTCGGGAACTTGAGCGACTCCTTGAGGCCAAACCTCGGTACGCTTCCGGCTGGCACAACCTGGGTCAGCTGTTTTCGGAACTTGAAGAGTGGCAGAAGGCGGAGTTTGCTTTACGTCGTGCGGTCGAGTTTGCTCCTCAAAACCCGCTAGCTCATTTCAATCTTGCGTTTGCCCTCAACTCGTTGGGGAAGTTGGAAGAAGCGGCGCAACAGTTGGAGATAGCGGCTGAGTTGGAGGAAGGCACCCCCTAACCAAAACGGGGCTGAATCATGAATTCACCACCAAGCACAGCAAGTCGAAGTTGGGAGGGCGGCAGCCCTAGCTGACGCCTTCCCTCAGGAAGTTTACGGGCACAATTAGCAAAAGCTTCAGCTAGGGTGCCGCACTCCAAATTTAAAGCCTTGACCCTTGTGTCATTGGTG
>JAUWTT010000336.1 GCA_030614585.1 Acidobacteriota bacterium | reverse complement strand
GTAGCTCAGCTGGATAGAGCGCCGGACTTCGAATCCGTAGGTCGCAGGTTCGAATCCTGCCGGGCGCGCCACCTTCGGAAGTTCCAAGAACCAAGTACCAATTCCCAAGAGAACTCCGTTTCGTGTTTTTGCGCTCTTGGACGTTATAGAAGGTGATGTACACGAAGTATCCAAAAAACCTCAAGAAACGCACCTTCGAGTTTGCCGCCGATGTTCGAAAATTCCTGGGCATCATCCCTAAGAAGCCTGCTAACCAGCTGATTGAGTTTTAACTTGGAAGTTGGGAATTGGGGGTTGGGAGTTCCTGCGGCAGCCAGTCCTCGAGGGGCAGTGGTCACTGGCGACCCGGGCCGTTATCCCCGGTAGACTTCGTCGTGTGAGCCGACGTCGAGCAGAATAATCTCGTCGGCCGTGAGACGGAGAATCAGCACAATGCTGTAAGAGTACGTCAGACTGACAGCGTGTTTGTCGCGATGGCTCCCCTTGAGCCGGTGAAGACGCAGCTTCGGCGCATGTGGGTCCGATTCGAGTTGAAGGAGAACATCCTCGAAGAGCCCTGCAAATTCAGGATGGCGACGCAGGAACTTACGGGCCGTGTGTTCGAAAATCGCGGTCCAGACCAGCGTGAATCTTGACATCGGCTGATCTCCCAATGCTACTCTTCAGACACGAGGGCCTTGATCAGCTTCTTTGCGTCGCCACGCCGCACACGGCCTTCGCGAAGGTCAGCCTCAGAAGCAGCCAACCGTGCCTCGGTGAGATCTTTCATCAATGCCTGGTAATCCTGTTCCGACATGACAACGTACTGGGCCCGATTGCTCTTCACCAGGTGCACCGGCCCATCGGCAAGCGCCTCGTCCACAGCCTTCATGCCCCGGCGCTTAATCTCCTGCACAGGTATGGTGCTCATTATAGACTCCTTATAGTACCGCTTTGTGGACTACAATACGCACATCTTGCCCAACAGTCAAGGGCCGAAGAAAACAGTGTCCCCTACTCCCTCTACTCCCCCTACTCCCCCTACTCCTCCCTACTACTCCTCACCAGTTCTCTCTCCGTTAAAGAGAAAGATTGACAAAACGTACATTAATACGTACAGTAATATGTACGTTAATTTGAAAATCGTAACATGATCTTAATCACGGAGGGCATTGCAATGCAGAAAATCCCTATAACCGAAGCAAGAAACAAATTCATGAAACTTCCTGATCAGGCTGCCAAGCATCAGGTCCTTGCCGTTACCAGAAGAAATAAGGAAGTGATGGCGGTGATGAGCTGGGAAATGTACGAGGGGCTGCTTGAAACCTTGGAAATCATGTCTGATCCCAAGCTCATGGAGAATTTAAAGAAGGGTATAGATGATGTCAATGCGGGCCGAACTCATTCACTATCGGAAGCCCATGAAAGGCTGGGACTTTGAAATACCGTGTTCTCATCACCAATACCTGTCTTTCCCTGATTGAAAAGCTCACAGACAAGAAGATCCAACGAACGATTATGGATCGGATTGAACGTTTGTCTGAAGAGCCCGATAAACAGGGCAAAAATTTGGTGCAAGACCTATCTGGATTCCGTTCGGTGCATGCCGCAGGAAGGTACAGAGTAATTTACAGGATCGATAAGCATACTGTGATCGTTTATGTTCTTGCGGCGGGCATCAGAAAAGAAGGTGACAAGAAAGATATTTATAAGATCGCGAAGAAGCTTCTGAGCGCAGGGCTTTTAGATCTAAAAGCCGATTAATCTGATTCACTCGAAAGATTGCCCAAACATTCAGTCCTTTACTCTTCCATTGACTATAAACCCTTGAGTTTGGCCAGCCAAAGGCGCGTTCTGTATGGGATTTCGTGCGAGTCATGCCCCGTTGATCGAAGAAGATTGTCGATTTGGGCGATCAACGCGGGGAACTGATGGCCTGCCTGTCTTTTCAGCGTTGTCTGGGATCACCATGCTTCGATGATGTCTTCCGTTTTCATGCGGTGGATCATCTTGCCATCCATACGCCGGACGCCTTTGAAGATCCCGCTTTCCCGCAGAATGGCGGTCTTCCCAGTAGCCTAGACTGCGTTGTGTGTGCGCTATCGCAAACATCGTACACTCCATCAGGAAACACGCGATAAACGATAGCAAAGCCAGGAGTTCGTCAGGCCATGAAGGTTTTTGACGCGGGAGCGCAATACCTGCCGCTGTCGGGTCAGTTCTGATCCCTGATCAGGTACCCGGCCCATTTCGGGCATGACTGCGCTAAGAAACTGTCCATCTCTTTTCCGGCAGATGGATCCTCGCAGCGCTTACGCCATTCGTCCAGCAGGAAGCCGGTGCATTCGAGTGGCACGTCGACAGCCCATTTTGAGAATTCAGATTTGGACTCGTGTTCGTAGCGATAGAAGCCGAGGATCACGCCCATGCAGTACGTGCCTTCTTCAGAGAGCATACCGAGTTCGTGATATATTATGACTTGTTCGGAAAATGACTTGAGTTCCTCTTCCACCATCTCAAAGCCCGCTTCTTCCGGAGCGGTATAACCGTCTCGTCGAGGTCCGGAGCGATCCCAGAGATCCTCTACATCGAGCGAATCCAGTGCGAAGAAGACCTCCTCGGCTATCTCTTCCACGTCGAAACCGCCCAGAAGGTTTCTGGCCTCCTCCAACACGGCTAGTCGGAGGTCACCGCCCTTTTCACAAAGGTTGTAAACGACTCGGAGCGCCTGTTCGGGCGTCAGCTTGCTGATCAGTTCGTCCACTGTGAAATCTCCATCAAATAGTCCGATCGTTCGGGTCCAGCTCCCGCCCTCGTCGGCAGGAGAACCGGCAGATGATTCTGCTTGACACGCATAGTTCTCATCTCTCCACGCTATACTCTGACATCGAGATGGTCCTTTCAACTGCAGGGATCAGTTGCACGGGCCCCAGAAGCCCCGACTCGCGCAGCGGAATCTCCTTCCACGGTTTTGAAGGAATTCCCGATCTCGTGATGTTTGTCTGGCAAAAGCGCTTACCTTCAGGCAAGTGTGTGTCACCCACCAATCGATTAGCCCATGTGTTGGCCACCTCGACTTCTAGCCGATTCTCGCCGGAGCGTGCTGCTTTTGTAAGGTTTACGCGATACGGTGGCTTCGAGAGGACACCGAGTGATTCGCCATTCAATCGGACGCTTCCCACGGCCCAAAGGCTTCCGAGGTCGAGGTAGACCTCCTTACCACTCTCGAGCCACGACTCGGGAACACCCAGTGTCGTTTCATAGGTAGCAATACCGGAAAAGTACTTGATGCCCTCGTGTTCGTGGTCGGTCCAGGCTACAAGGTTCTTGAGTATCACCGAATCGGGAAGCCAGAGTTCGGGAGCTTTGCCCGATACTCGAAAAGTGGCGGTGACGGACTCGGCACGCGAAGTCATATTGCGGACGAAATAGATGTCAGCGGCGCCCGTGTGTCGGTGAATGAAATCAAATTGGCTGTCGTCTCGGTCGCTCCAGAATTGAGAATCGGGTTCCACGCCGCGTTGCCGTAAGATTCCCCGCAACGGACGACCCCAAATGACTCTGCCCTCGCCGTAGCGGTGCTCCACAGTCGTTTGACCATCGCAATCGCCCCACAACAGATCAGCCAGTTGTTGCACTTTCCGATCGCGTGCCGGGTAGTCGGTCAGTCCGTTTGATCGGTTTGGTTTGGGACCGACGACGGTTGCGCCCGCCTTGACCAGTTGCTCTATCTTGCGCAGGACTTCCAAATCGAATTCCGGGCGCTGCGGCAAAACCAGTAACTCGTATTGCATGCCGTCGGGCAAAGTGATTCGACCATTGCGAGCGGTCATGCGGTTCAGAATCACTTCTGGATTCACGACATCGTAGTCGTAACCGTATCCCAGCGATGGATCGATATGCTTGGGTGGAACAAAATTCGCACCTTGGTCGCCATAGTAGTAACAAACGTCGCAAACGAAGCTCCCTGGAACCTTAACCTTGGGAATTGGTTCTTGGTTCTTGGGGCTTCCGCAGGAATTGGTCCTTGGGTCTTCCTCAGGTGGAGTTCGATTCACGACTGTCCACTCTTGCACTACTTCGTATAATTGTCATCAACATTCAACGAACAAGGAGCGAACAATATGAAACAGAATCTCCTGGTATTGGTGATCTTTGGCGTTCTGGCGAGCCTCCTGATGGCTCATCCGCACTTTAGCAAGACGGTCAGCGGGAAACTGGAGGGGAACGAACTGACCCTGAAATTCATGACGTATCCATACAGTGACGAGCATCTTGCCAAGGTGGAGAAGGGATTCGTCTTCCATTGTGGGAGGGCGACTCTAACCCTGACTGGAGATGCCAGGAGTGGCGGACAGGCAATCGCGGCAGGTGAGTACCTGGTCCGAGCTCAGGCGAACTCCGTGGATGACTGGACCCTGATACTGGTCCCGGAATCTGCGGCTGAGAACACCTCCGGAGCGGACGTCTCCGGCGGGATCAAGCTTGAAACTACGACTCTGACTGGTCTCCCGAGCTCTCACCATCTGGACCTGAATCTGTACAGTGGCCACGGCTCAACCGATGGCAAGCTGATAGTTTCGGTCGCATTCGGGGAGCGCAAGGTCGAAGGCGTCCTCGAAGTGGGCTAGTTTACTCGCAGACTACACAGCTAACGCGAGATTCAGTAACTCAGAAGTAGGCCGGGCACGGAGTGCCCTGGTTTTCGTTCTTGTGAAACAGCGAGGTTCCGAATCCTGGTCTACCTGGCATTAGTACGCAACTTGACCGGGAGAATGGAATCGTTGTAAATTAAGTTGAAGTTGAAGTTGAATATAAACAGGAGACAGCCCTCGTGAACACTGTTACCATGCTTGAATTTCGGCGAGATGCGGAACGAATACTACGTCGGATCCGTCGGGGCCAGCGTCTAGTTCTGACGTATAGAGGAAAAGCTGTGGCACAGCTTCTGCCGGTAGAGCAGCCGGCTCCGCCCTCGGACGACCCTCTCTATCGCCTTGTTGATCATGCCGAACCTGGCGGTGAGAGCCTTACGAATGAACAAATTGACAGGATTGTTTATGGGGAATGAGGCCTATATCGACACCAGCGGCTTCTACGCTATGCTTGTCAAGAAAGACGAAGTGCACCTAAAAGCCGGCGAGATCCTCTCTAAGGCAGCACACCAGCGGTCGCGGTTTGTCACATCTGACTATGTGATCAATGAAACCGCTACTCTAGTGAAGGCCCGGGGGCATCTGCACCTGCTGCCTAAGTTTCTGGACACGGTTTACCGAT
>JAUWTT010000223.1 GCA_030614585.1 Acidobacteriota bacterium | reverse complement strand
CGCGCCGGCAAAGACGCTGGATTCCCTGCCCCAGTCGGGAAGAGCGCTCCGACAGATAGGCCACCCGAAGTGACTCCAGACCTTGCGCCACAGACCGCTGAATAGAACGACTCAGAGCTGAATACCCACCGGAAGCCGGTATAACTGGGAATGGAAGAGCAAGTGACAACCCCAGATCCATCCAAGGCAGCTGAGAACTGGGCAGTAGAGGACTCGGTCTCAATGTATCGGATTGATCGATGGGGTGAAGGTTACTATTCTGTGAACCGGGGCGGCCACTTGACGGTGCGGTCGGTACCGAACCAGGATCCGGAGGTTTCGATAATCGAAGTTTTGGGAGCGGCAAAGGCGAGCGGGCTGAAACCCCCTTTGCTGATTCGGTTCCAGGATATTCTTCGTCATCGGGTCGATACTCTCAACAAGGCGTTCAACGAGGCAATCGCGGAACATGGGTATGAAGGCTCCTACCGCAGCGTGTATCCGATCAAGGTAAATCAGTTGAGGGAAGTCCTGGAGGGAATCCTGGATGCCGGCGAGCCCTATCGAGCTGGGCTGGAGACAGGATCCAAGGCGGAGATCTTTGCCGCATTGGCCACGCTCGAGGGTGAAGGCCATATCATCGTCTGCAACGGATATAAGGATGTCAACTACATCCGAGCCGCACTCATTGGCCAAAAGCTGGGGCATGAGGTAATCCTCGTAGTCGAGAAGCTCTCGGAAGTGCATACGATCGTGGCGGCTGCAAATGAGATGGAGATCACGCCCAAGATTGGCGTTCGAATTCGACGAGCAACCCGTGGTTCCGGCAACTGGGCCATGTCAGGCGGAGAACAGTCCAAGTTTGGACTTTCCACCGCTGAAATCCTGAAGGCTGCCGACATCCTGAAAGAAGCGGGACTCGCTTCCTGCCTTCAGCTGGTGCACTTTCATATCGGCTCCCAAATCCCTGACATCTTGACAATCAAGAGTGCGGTCCGCGAAGCTTCCCGCTTTTATGCGAAGCTTCGGAAGCTGGGCTACGATGTTCGCTACCTTGACGTGGGTGGAGGCTTGGCAATCGACTACGACGGATCTCGATCCCCCTCCCCCTCGTCTATGAACTATACCGTCGAAGAATATGCTCGAGATGTTGTCTACAACATTAAGGACATTTGTCAGGCGGAGCAAGTGCCCCAACCGTCCATTCTGTCCGAGTCCGGCCGAGCGCTTGTGGCACATCATTCAATACTCGTCGTTCAGGTATTTGGGGCGGTCAGGAATAGGCCTGATCTGATGGTTGAAGAACTCCCCGACACAGAACACAAACTCGTGACTGACCTTTTCGAGATTCTTCAGAACCTCGAAGCAGAGAACCTCATTGAATCGTGGCACGATGTCGTTCAGATCAAGCAGGAAGCTCAAAAGCTCTTTGAAGTCGGTCTACTGGAACTTCCCGCAAAAGCGTCAATAGAGGTGCTCCGGTGGAACATTGCCAAGAGCATCGAGGAGCAACTCTTACAGCAGCAAGACGATGAACGTTCGTACGAGCTCGCTGAGTTCGATCAAGAGCTGGCGGGACAGCACATCTGTAATTTCTCGGTTTTCCAGTCACTCCTCGACCATTGGGCTCTCGGTCAACTCTTTCCTATCGTCCCGTTACAGTATCTGGATCGATGTCCGGATAGCCATGGAACATTGGTCGACATCACATGTGACTCGGACGGCAAGATTTCTGAGTTCATCGGGAGTGCGGGCACGGTCCCAGCGATGCCTATACATGCGTTTGGTGATACCCCCTACTATCTGGGAGTCTTCCTGACCGGTGCCTACCAGGACATCATGGGAGATATCCACAATCTCTTCGGGCGGGTGAGTGAAGTTCACGTTTTCCTGGACGCAGAGGAGGAGAGCGGGTTTTACATTAACGAGAGAATCGATGGCGCCAGTATCGGAGATGTTCTTTCGCTCACCCAATATGAAACTCCGGCTCTCATCAGGCAGATCAAGAAGCAAGTCGACCACTCGGTCAAGATTGGCCGACTCCGCCCAAAAGAGGGGATTCAGCTCTTGGCTGACTACAGGCGTGGACTAGCCGACCACACCTATCTTGAGTTTTAGGTCCTTGCGGGCATAATAGGTGGATCAAACTGTTTCGATCCAAACAAACACTGACAATCGATTAAAGGTGCATCGAACCTGAGGAGAAAACGCAATGGGAGATGATGAGGGAGCGGTTGTTCCCAAGAAACTTCCTTCGGTGGAAGACTTAATTGTAGAGCAACTCGGCCCAGCATCGTTGCCTTCCCCACTAATTGAGCGCGGCAAGAGATTCACCGATGAATCGCACCGCGTGCTGCTGTCTCCGTTTGCGCATCATTTGGAAGAACGGGTAGCTCGCAATGAAGAGTCTCCGAGTTTCGAGCCTGCCGGACCCCGTAAAGATTTGTATTTTTCGCCAGACAAAGTCAGCTGCGGAATCGTGACGTGCGGAGGTCTGTGTCCAGGATTGAACGACGTGATCCGCTCAATTGTGCTGACTCTGAGAAACGGATACGGGGTCAGAAGAATCCTCGGTTTCCGCTACGGATATTCCGGCCTTTCATCGCAGAGGCATGCGGACCCCATGTTTTTGGAGCCGGAGGAACTGAAGCGAATACACCAGCATGGAGGAACAATCCTCGGAAGCTCCCGCGGCCCTCAAGACCTGGGTGACATGGTAGACACGCTCTTACGCTGGAAGGTCGATGTCTTGTTTGCCGTAGGGGGAGATGGAACCCTTCGAGGAGCATCCGATCTCTGGGGAGAGATTAAGAAACGAGGACTCAAGATCTCCGTGATCGGCGTCCCGAAGACCATTGACAACGATCTCATGTGGGTGGAGCGGAGCTTCGGCTTTGCGACTGCTGTCCAAGAGGCACAGACCGTGATTCGCGCTGCACATAGCGAGGCCGAAGCAGCTTGGAACGGTATCGGTCTTGTTAAGTTGATGGGCCGTCATTCAGGCTTTATCGCCGCCCTGGCGACGTTGACGAACGGCGACGTTGATTTCTGCCTGATCCCCGAGGTCCCTTTCAACCTGGAGGGCCAGGGGGGATTTTTCGAAGCGCTGGATAAACAGCTGGAGGCGGGAAGACATGCCGTCGTGGTTGTTGCGGAAGGAGCGGGGCAGAAACTCTTAAGTGAAGCCGAAAACGCGGAACGTGACGCCTCAGGCAACATCAAGCTGAAGGATGTCGGCCTCTTCATGAAGCATGAAATCGGTCAGCACCTCACCTCCCATGGAGACGACTTCACAATCAAGTACATAGACCCAAGCTATACGATCCGCAGTCTTCCGGCAAACTCGATGGACTCCGCCTTTTGCCTGGTCTTGGGCCAGCACGCGGTCCACGCCGCCATGGCGGGCCGAACTGACATGATGGTGGGATTCTGGAACCATGCGTTTACAAATGTTCCACTCCAATTGGTGGCTGGTGAGCGAAAGCAGATTGATCCACAGGGAGAACTGTGGCAACGTGTCCTGGGCGCAACCCTGCAGCCTACTTCGCTGGTGGGGCAGTGAATCGTATTTCGCTCGATCGGCCCCCTCGGACAGACTGTTCAACTCCCATGATTGAAGTGGACCTGAATGTCCGAGAAGGAAAGAAATGAGTTTAGGCGTTCTTTCGACGAGGGGCTCTCACCGTTGGCTTTTCTTGTATCTGGCGATGGCCGGCATGGTTTTGGGAGCGAGCGCCTGGTGGGTCCAGAGTGGCATGGAAGTGAGCGCAGCTAAAACCAGATTGGCAGAACTTCGCTATGAACACTTGCCCTTAGGCGAAATCCATCCCGCCGGGTGGCTAAGGGGCCAGCTGAGGATTCAGGCCGATGGTCTGAGTGGGCATCTCGATGAATTCTGGCCCGATATCAAAGATAGTGGCTGGATTGGGGGGGAGGCTGAAGGATGGGAGCGAGCTCCCTACTGGCTGGATGGAATTGTCCCTCTGGCATTCCTTTTGGATGATGAGAAGCTGAAAAAGAAGGCGAAGCTCTTTGTGGATTATGCGCTGGAGCATCAGGCGGAAGATGGTTGGCTGGGCCCTGAAAAGAGCCTGAAAGGCAACTATAAGGGCCGAGACCCCTGGCCTGTTTTCGTCATGATGAAAGTACTCACGCAGTGGGAAGAAGCTAATGGCGACAAGAGGGTTGTACCCGCGCTGACAAAGTTCCTGAGGACCCTTGACCGGCAACTTGACGAGAGACCTCTGTTCGACTGGAACAAGATGCGCTGGCAGGATGGCGTTGTAAGTGTGCACTGGCTTTACGGCAAAACGGGTGAGTCGTGGCTCTTGGATTTGGCGGAGAAAATGGAACGACAAGGCTACGATTGGGTGGCCCATTTTGCCGATCTGCCGCACAAGAACAAAGTCGACAAGTGGGAACATGAGAGCCATGTCGTCAACAACGCGATGGGAGTCAAAGCCCCGGGCGTATGGTATCGACAGTCGAGCAATGACAAGGAGCGTGAGATTGCCCTGAAGGCCATCAAGGTCCTCGACAAGTACCATGGTCAGGCTTCAGGTGTTTTTAGCGGGGACGAGTGTTTTGCCGGCAAGATGCCTTCGCAGGGGACCGAAACCTGTGCGGTAGTAGAGTATCTGTACTCTCTCGAAACTCTGATTCAAATATTCGGTGACTCCGAGTTCGGTGATCGCATGGAGAAAATTGCCTTTAACGCTTTGCCGGCCGCATTCAAACCGGACATGTGGGCCCGGCAGTATGTGCAACAGGCAAATCAGGCGGTTGCCAAGGTGAGTAATGATCGCCTCTACACCACCAATGGCTCTGACGCCAACATGTATGGTCTGGAAACTAACTACGGATGCTGTACGGCCAATATGCACCAGGGGTGGCCTAAATTTGCATCTCATCTTTGGATGAAAACAGCTGAAGAAGGGCTGGCCGCAGTTGCATATGGTCCCTCGTTCGTTGAAACACGCATCAAGGGCATCGGTGTCTCAGTGGAACTCTCCACGGACTATCCATTTGACGAAGTACTCAATTTCCAGGTGACCAGTGAAAGCCCGGTCCTGTTTTCCCTGCACCTTCGGGTTCCTGGCTGGACTGAAAACGCCACGATTCAGATTGCCGGCGGGATAATGTCGAGCCTGGAAACCGGCGGGTTCCATACGGTGGAGCGCGAATGGAGCGGTACAACTGAGATTACCCTGACCCTCCCCATGCCCCTCTCCACTGAACGCCGTTTCAATAACGCCACTACGATCGTCAAGGGCCCTCTGGTTTTCAGTCTCAAGGTGGGAGAGTCGTGGCAGCATTACGATGGTCTGAAGCCCCATGATACCTGGCAGGTTTTTCCAACCAGTCATTGGAATTACGCTCTGCAGATCGATGGCGAGGATCCACAGCGGTCCGTTACTTTTGAGAAGCGTCAAGTCGGGAAGAACCCGTTTAGCCCGGAGGGCGCTCCTATCATCGCCAGAGTGAAGGGGCGACTCCTTCCAGAGTGGATCTTAGAGAAAAACGCGGCAGCACCTCCTCCTCAAAGTCCGGTTGCTTCTGATCAGCCCTTGGAGGAGTTGGTGTTGATACCCTATGGTGCGGCTAAGCTGAGAATCACCGAGTTCCCAACCCTCGAATGATCTGCTCTTGGCGATTCCCCGTGAAACCGGCGCTGATTCTGATCCAAAGCTGCCGCCGATACGGAACAGACTTTGAACTTTGCACGTTGAACTGGAAACTCGATTCTCGGCGCTCTCTGCGGTTGCATTCTCACCGCAGAGGACGCAGAGCGCCATATGAGGCTGCTCCCTGCTCCTCGCAACACGGCACTCGGAATCAGATGCATACCTTTTCCGATCAGTTGATTTAGACCACCCGCCATGTGAGGATTGGACTGTTCTGTTTCAGAGGAGGACCTCCGATGCTCTTCAAACTTGGCTCTGTCCAGTTCTGGAAAAGAGCTACGTCCGCGTTATTCTGTCTAACGCTATTGGTTGTGTGGGCAAATCTCTTGGTCGGCAACACTGAGCAGTCCGAATCAAGAGAATACACGGATAAGCCACTGTCAGGTATCAAGCTAATCTGGGCCTGGTCCGTTCAACCAGAAAGGGGTGTTGACAGTGCCGTTGCTCTGGCGAAGGAGATGGGTTTCAATGCAGTGGGATGGAGCAACCCTGAGATCGTTCGAGCTTGTCGGAAACGCGGGATGAAGGCCTTCGCACTAATCTCGCCACTCAGCCTTCAGCGCGAGGGTGCGCTACCTCAAGTTCTTGCTGAAGGTGAAGAAAAGTTACCTGGATTTGATCGGCCGGCGGATGATCCTCAATACCCTTTCCAGCACGGTGGGGAACCGGTTCCCGGCAACAGAGAAGTACTCCACATGAACCTGGCTTGCCCTCTCGACCCTGGCGTGATCGACTATGGCGTGGCGGAAGCCGTCCGACATCAAACACTCGATTACGACGGGATCTCCTGGGACTTCATCGGTTATCGCAATTATCGATCCTGCGAATGTGATCACTGTAAAAGGACTCTGGCCGACCTACAGGCCGAGGGAGGCATCACTCGTGAGTCTTTTTACCTGGCCTCGCTCACAGAGCTATACTCAAAGCTCTATGCGAGAACCAAGGAGTTGGCCCCTGAACTGATGATTGCCGCTCATATCTATCCCGTCTACCTGCCCAACATACTCTACGGAAATAAGGTCTGTGTAGATTATTGCGGTGAAACGGTCTCTTGGTTTTTCCGGCCCCACTGGTTT
>JAUWTT010000142.1 GCA_030614585.1 Acidobacteriota bacterium | reverse complement strand
GGGTGCTGGTCCTAGTCCGTTTGTCGCGAGCTTAATCGTAAACTCGGTCGGATCCTTGGTGTCGGTAATCGACAAAGCTTGGGACAAGGCTTACGCCGAAGGGGAATGGGTGCTGGTCCTACTCCCTTTGTCGCGAGCTTAATCGTAAACTCTGTCGGATCCTTGGTGGCGGTAATCGACAAAGCTTGGGACAAAGCTTACGCCGAAGGGGAATGGGTGCTGGTCCTACTCTGTTTGTCGTAAGCTTAATCGTAAACTTCGTCGGATCCTTGGTGATGGTAATCGACAAAGCTTGGGACAATGCTTACGCCGAAGGGGAACGAGTGCTGGTGCTTAAGCCACATTTTTACGCGGGCCAAGCGCGCGCCGGTTGCGGCTTCTCAAGACTGTCTCAAAACTCGATTCCAAGTGGGGAAAGGTCACTACCTCCGGATGTTGTAGCAGGTCAACGTCCCCTGGTTTCGGATGTAGAGCCGCCCTCCACTGACAACGGGGTGTGCCCAACTGGGCCATCCTTGATCTTCAATCTTGAAACGTCCCAGTTCCTGGTAGCCTTCCGGGCCGGCTTTGGCAAGACCGACCACATTATCTTCGCCCAGCAGATACAGGTTCCCGTCGGCATAGGTCAGTGCACCCTTCCCGACACTACGGTCTCGCCAGACCAATTCCCCCGTCTCAAACTTCACGCAGGACAGGACGCTCTGGGAAAATCCATAGATATAGCCGTCCAGGAGGACCACTCCTCCGTGATGATTCTGCATCTCTTTGGAGAAGTAGACTTCTTCTACCTTGACACGCCCTCCGTCCGGCTGCAACTGAAGCAGCGCAGCCCCTGTTCGATAGGCCGAAGTGTAGAATACCTTGTCTCCCTTAATCACCGGTGTAGCCACATTGGCCGTCTTGTTCGCCACCGGTTCGTACCGCCACATCAGGACCCCATCTGCAGCTCTCACGGCGACGGCTGCTTTGGCCGTGAAAGCCAGGATCATGTGAATGTCGTTGAAATCCGTAGAGATGCAGGAAGAGTAACCCGCCGGGTCGCTCAGCCCTTTGCTGGTCCAGATCGTCTTGCCTGTCTGCTTGTCCAACGCCACAATCGACGCATCGGGTCCGCCGGGAGTTACGATGAGCTGGTTCCCATCGACCAGCGGTGATTCGCTGAGGAGCCAGTTTGGATTCTGGCCCCCAAAATCCTTCAATATATTTCGCTGCCAGATGGTTGAACCACCCTCGAAATCGACACAAGCCAGTTCTCCATTTTCCGCCAGCGCATAGACACGATTCTGGTCGAGGGTCGGGGTGCTTCTGGGACCGTCTCCCCGTCCATGATCGAGACTGCTGCCCAACGGGTGGGTCCAGAGCAGTTTCCCATAGGCTCTTGTCAGAGAAAACAGAGTCGAATCGCCACCCTTTACACCCAGGACGAAAATGCGGTTATCTCGAATGGACACTGATCCATATCCACTCCCAAGGTTCTGAATCTGCCATACCTGCGTGGGGCCCTCAGGTGGCCAACTCTCGAGTAGCCCTTTTTCACGGGATATCCCATCCCTTTCCGGTCCCCGCCACTGAGGCCAGTCTTCTGCCAAGAGGCTCTGACTCAGGATCAGCACTGCCGGAAGGACCAGACGGATCGCCCGAAAAACTCTTAGATTCATCTCCAGATCTCCTTTACACCGGTGGTTCGCCGAATGCTCATCCTACCCGGGTGAATGTTTACCGCTCCACATTATAATCTCGGCCGCCACAGCAGTAGCCGGCTAGCGAGAAATCCAGCCTATGCACCCAGGTCTCTCCCCATCAGGTAGATGTAAGTAGCCGCCCAGTTAGACAGAATCGTCACAACCCCGAAAAAGAGCGTGCCGATGCTCAGCAGTGCCCACCCAGACATGATATTCCCAACCACACAGCCCGTTGCCAAGGCCGCTCCTGTTCCGACCAACACACCTCCCAGAGCAGCGAACAACACTTCATCCGGTGGCTTTGGTAAGAGCTTCGCCTGTCCGGAGAGCCTCGCCGCAACCCAGGAGCCTGGCATCAGAGACAAAACGAGCAGAACCAACCACCAGACGACCTTCTTCCCAGTAGGTAGAACCGGAGTGGTCGGACTCTGTCCCTGGGCCTTCGAAACTGCAGTGGCCGTGGTCTGGTACACGTGATTGAAGTTACTGTCGATCAACAGGAGTTCCGCCTGCATGACACCGTGGGTGACCCCGAGGGGGTAATTGCGTCCGCTGGCAGCTGAGGAAAGGTAGGCTGGAACCATCAAGAGCCCAATCGCAACACCCGCGTGCCATGGTTTCCAAGGGCGAGTCATGAAACGTTTCGCCACGGAGCCTGCAACCCGCTCACTTTCCGGACCAGTCCGATTTCGGCTCAAACGCTTGAATCCAATCACGGCGGTCACAATCGCGATCACGAGTGCCCAGAGCCAGAATGGTAGCCCGGTTAATGACTGAAGACTCAGTTTCTCTCCTGTTGCCGTGTTAAGCACGTAACCTTTCATCGTCTGATGCAACGATTTCAGAGGCCCAAACTCGACCAGCATCACGCCTGCCGGGATCATGAGGAGTGCCACAATGGAATTCAGATTCCCGGCGGCCGCTTTATAAAGGCAGCCACTTACACAGCCACCCGCGAGGACCATGCCGACACCGAAAAGGATCCCTCCGGCCAAGAAGTTCCAATAGAGAAAAGGTTTCGGATTGAGGACCACCCAACCAAGAAGATCCAACACTGCAAACCCCAGCATGGCGACTGTGATCAGCACCCAGAGTCCAGCCACTTTCCGGCGGTCTCTCATCACGAGCACCTCACTGAAGGCCGATGCTCCACAGAGGTCTCCCTTTTGGAGAAAGAAGCCGAATAGAAATCCGATCGGTATGGCAGTCAGCACCAGGATCTTTATCCAGATGGCTATTGCGGTAAACAGGACGATGCCGGCTACACTCAGTGTTACATAGGTCTCCCAGCGTTTGTTCACTGCGCCCTCCCCTTTTCTTGGCCCACAAACCTAACCTACAAAAGACAACCATAGCAGAGGTAGACCCCAACCGCGAGAAGAACTACCGCGGGGTATATGGTCAAGCTGAGGCTGCAGGAGCAAAGTTTTTCTAGCAAGAGATTAATCGAGAGGCTAGTATCAGCAATAGAAGAGGAGTGTTGTAATTGATCGACCCGGAACAGAGGATGGTGTTATGAATCGACGAGAGTTTCTTTGCGGCGCGATGGCGATTAGCTTGACAAGAGGCAGTGTTCAGGCCGCCGATCCGCTCAAACGTTTCAAACTGGGTGTCATTACCGACGAAGTAGACCGCGATCTGGCACAAGCACTGGAATTCGTCAAGGAGTTCAGACTGGAATGGATCGAGCTCCGAAACGTTTGGGGAACCTATGTCATGGACTTCAACAAGGAGCAGATTCAGCTCGCCAAGTCGATGATTGACGACGCGGGACTGAAAGTCTCGTGCATCTGCACACCGTTCCTGAAAAGCCAGTTCCCGGGCTCAACTCCGATCAAGGGAAATTACCGGAAGAGCTCATTGGACGACCAGTTTGAGATCCTGAAACGGGCCATGGAGGTAGCGCACGCTTTCAACTCAAGAAACATCCGGACATTCAGTTTTGCACGATGCCCCAATCAGGAAGACCTGCTCCAAGCTGCCGTCGATAACATCGGCAAAGGTACGGAGATGGTAGCCGCTGAAAATCTACGGCTGGTGCTGGAAAATATCTATGACGGGACCATTTGCACCGGCAAAGAATGCGCCCGGATCTGCAAGGCTGTCCCCAATCGTGCATTCGGACTGATTTGGGATCCTCCCAATGCGTACGGCCTTTCGGGAGAGCAACCCTATCCCGGCATGTATGAAGAGTTGGACCCTTCCCGCATTTATCACGTTCACCTCAAAGATGCTGTGTGGAAAGGTGACCACCATGAGTGGGCGGTTGTGGGTGAAGGAGAGTTGGACCTTCAGGGCCAGCTAAAAGCACTGTTGAATGACCAGGTGGACTGTACCATCTCCCTGGAAACGCATGCCAATCTGGATGGAAGCCGAGAAGCCGCCAGTCGGGCCGGCATGCCCGTGTTGATCGAATTGATGCGACGGGCATGATCTTCGTGCGCGATCCCGCCGCACCGGAAAGCGCCCTGCTACCGTCACCTGAAAACTTACCAACAGCCCCGGGGTTGGGGCCTCAGCGTTTCCGAGGCAGGCATTTCTCACAACCTGGCTATCTACTCGGTTATTTGAGGTGTTGATCGAACCAATTCAGTGCTTCCTGTTGAATCTCTCTGTCGTAACAGTGAGGTTTGGGAGGCGTGTAACTCTTGAATTTCTCAGGACAACCTGCCCACTCAAACGCCGCTGCTATCTGGCGTGCGGCTTCGCGCTGACCAAACGGAGGAAAGAGTAGATCCTCGGTCGCACTAACAACCATACAAGCTTTCGGAGCCGCCATCGCAATCAGATCAGGAATATCCAGACGGTTCCAAACGCCCGGCAGTAGACAGAAGGTACCGATTGCACCAGCAACGTTGTAGGGCTGCTGAGTATCGCCGGTTGTCATCCAACCGACCGACACGGCGGCTTTGATGCGTGGCTCGAGCGCGGCTATTATGTTCGTCCGCCATCCACCTCCGGAGAGCCCCGTGACTCCCAGGCGGGTGCCATCGACCTCCTCACGAGAGAGCAAGTAATCGACGCAACGACTATCGTCAGTATAGTTGACGCCGGCCCATGTAGTACCTGCCCAGTTCAGCTGGCGCACTCCAAGATAGAGGGTCTCTCTGGTAAGAGTGTTGTAACGATTCAGAGTGGTTTCGTCGAGCTGAGCCGCATCATACGATTCCGGTATCCCGTTGAGACCGCGTGGCGCCCGGCTGCCGAAATGATAAGCGTCAATTACAATCACTGCGTATCCGTTCGAGGCAAACCAGTCGGCCAGTGCCCGGCCACTGTACACGCTGGCGCGATGTTCGACGACTGCTTCGTGTACAGGCTCTCCGCAAACTCGATCCGCCCCAAAAAGCATCGGTCCGCCCCAAGCATGTAAGACGACCAAACCTGGCGCAGGAAGTGGGGCGTTCTTGGGAATGTAGAAATACCCCGGAACACGAAACCATGGGGTAGTGTTGAATTCAATCTGCTCTCGGATGAATGAGTCGGTTTCGATTCGTGCAAGTGTCTTGGCCTTGAGCTCAACAGGCCCAGATTCGTAATGCAAACCCGTTTCGACACGGTCCCGAGCAAGCTGTGCCCACTCTTGATGTTGCCGGCCGGGGTTTGCCTTCTTCCACACTTCCGCGTTTAGATCGAGCGGGCGATACGCTCGCAAGGTTTGAATCGTGTGCTCTAAAGAGCCGTATTGGTTCAGCGGCTCGCGTCCGAGTTCCTCACCCGTCAAAGAAATTTCCTGACGAGGCACTCCGGCCTGTTCACTGGGAGGCCTTCCCTCGGAGCAGTTAGCAAATAGGAGCAGGTTTGCCAGGATGCACAGAGTCCTGTTCAGGTAGTTAAGATTGATTTTCGAGATCTGCATTGTCCACCTCATGGAAAGGGTCCGTTGCAATAACCGGAACAGGCCAAGCTCGAAGCTCGAAACAAGCCGGAAATACCAAGGGCGAAGGTCTAAACTGCTTGAAGTATCTGTTTCCGAGGCGGTTCATCAGCCAGAGCCTATGGTAATCCTCACTCGAGTGGAGGAAGGTTCTCAATATCCTCGAATGCGCCCGCCAGACCATCTGCCGGGCCATGGAACACGCTGCCCCCAAAACTCGTGATATAGAGCCGGCCCGGATGATGAATGTCGGGTACCGGTCGATGCCCCCATTTGAAGTTGAAGCCTCCCAATCGAGACCAGTTCTCTCCGCGATCCTCGCTCCGATATGCCGCGCTGTTAAAGGTCGCAATGTAGATCACGTCGTTGTCAAAGGGGTCCACAGCCGCCGCATAAACATGCTTGTTCTCTTTGAAGATCTGCTCCCAGGTGCTCCCGCCGTCTTCTGTACGGTAGAGGCCACCGCCCGCTTCCCTTCCTTCTTTAGACAAAGGCCAGCAGCTCAAGTACATTCGGTCTGGCCGGGAAGGGTCATAGACCAAGTCGTTGGGTGCGCTTACGCCGTCGGGCATGGGCATCGGATGCCAACTGTCGGCCCCGTCATCGCTGAAGTAGAGAGCCCCAGAAATGACTTCTCGACCTTCGATTCCCCCCCGGGCCACCAACAGGATCAGCCGGCCAGAAGGCAGTCGAGTGATCCTCCAGCAGTATAGATTCTCGGGGCTGAGCCCTTCATTCTTGAGTTCCCAGGTCCGCCCCTCATCCTGAGACTTCCAGACTCCGTAGCCATAATCGGTAACATACAAAACACGTGATTCAACGGGGCTTTCAGGATCGAGTACCAGGTGAGTGCAGACCGCTCCGGGACGCATCCCCTTATGATGCGTTCCATCATCCTTCAATATGCCGAGGTCCAGGAGGCCCCACCATTGACCACCGTCTCCGGAAACCGCCACACCCCCCTGCTGGTTGCCGTTCACGAGGTTCCCCGATCGATACATCTTCGGCCTGGGCAGGTCGTGGACATTGGCCCATACCGAGTAGATCCGGCCTCTGACAGCAGGGTCAAACTCAAGCCAGTAACAGGTGTTCCGCCACTGGCGCGGGATGCCCGTTATTGCGTGATTCCAGGTCTTGCCTCCGTTATAGGAATGAAAAAGACCGATATCCGTGTAGCTGATAAAGATGTGTTGGGGATCAAAGGGATCGAAATGAACACCGTAGGTGGTGGTTACATCAAGGCCCCGAGTCGTGAACGACCGGTCCTCCGCATCCCGATTGATGCACTGCTGCCAGGTCCGGCCACCATCTTCACTTTTTATTGCCCGACCCGAGTCGGTTCCGTAGACGACCTCCGGGTTCGTAGGACTGACCCCAAGGTGGCCCGGATTTCGGAACCATCCGAGCTTCCGGAGGATCCAGTCTCCCTCGAAGTTCTCAGTCAAGACCCGCCCGCCGGATACGGTCAACACCCAGTCCCAGGTCTCTCCTCCGTCAGAAGTCTTCAGGATCCCCGAGTGACGCTGCGGAAAACCGTTCTCCATATTCCATAGAGCTTCGCAGGAAAGATAGACGACTTCGGCGTGGCCTTCACTGACCGCCAGAGTTCTGAACCGCGGCAACCGGCCCGTTGCTGCCACGCTGTCCTCGAGCTGTCCGTTTACCTTCTCCCAGGTTGTGCCGAAGTCTGAGGACCGATAAACTCCCCCACCCAGGACACCTCCCTCATTGGAAAACCCCGAGAGGATGTAGAGGTACGACCCACCTGGAATCGTTCCACCCTCGGCAGCCAACACTTCAGCCACCGGTAATCGCAGCTCTCGCACATCCTTCCCATCCAGAGCGACTCCCACGGCACCCGAATCAGAAACGACGACTATCTCATCACTTCGGCCGACCCAACTTCCAGGAAAGATAGCAAGGATTTGCCGTCCGGGAACCTGCGCCACTTCGTGCCAACTTGTTCCCTTGTCCGTTGACTCCAGGACTCTCGCTGGTTGGCCCGAGTTCCGCGACGGCGATAGCCCTATGAAGAGATGATTACTGTCGGCCGGATCAACACGCACCTTTACAATCTGTGAGTCGGGCATACCACTTTCTGTCCGAAAGCGATGCGAGGCGTGATCGCCGGTCATCACTTCTTCGGTGACATCTTCTGGACTCGGGTAAATGAGCTTCCAGCGCCGGCCTCGATCATCCGATCGATATAAGCCGGAATTACAGGCATAGATCGTTTCGGGCGCCTGCGGGTCGAACTCAAAGTCTCTGACGACTCCTCGCAAATTGAACATCCGCCAGCTGTCGCCGCCGTTTTCAGTGACGTACGCACCCGTCATGTCGCAGCGCACGAAAACGTTGCTGGAATCACCCGGGCTTATGGTGGGAATGTAAATCGTCCCTCCGCCCCCGGGACCGATGACTTCCCAACCCGGCGTCGGCGTTTCGGCACCGAGAGAAGAATCAGCCTGTTCAGATGAAGTGCACCCAGTGAAGAGAAGAAGGCCCAAAAGCGAAAACGTTGTCACCAGAATTTTAATCATGCAGTGATTGTATTGAGATAAGTACCAAATTCGAAGAGGAAATTGCGATTCCGGCCGGCACATCTTAACTCGTTATGGCTTCTTGGATTTCTTTGCCCCGATTGCCACAAAGCAAATGCCCATCACAATGAACGCAGCTCCAGCCCCGGAATTGACTGCTGTCACAAAGACTACGCCAAAGCCAATGAAAGTGATCCCAATAGGAAGAAAACCCTTGAGATCGAGTTCTCGACCGTAAGACAACCATCCCTGCTTGTCACCAGAGGATACCTATGGTTGGGTGCCGTGCTCTACTGACAACCAAGGATGGTTGTCTTACTGTGATACCGCCCCGCTCTATCTAAAAGGTTACGAATGATAACCGTCATCCGGCCGCCCTGTCCAGGCCCGCTCGGTTGAAGTGAGGGTGGGCCTGGCAATCATCGGTCGCAGCCTCCGCGGAAAGCGGCCGATCCACAAGTCTTGGATTTCGAAGTAAGACATAAAGTTCTATGAGCACCAACTCGCAAATCAGGAACTCGGGATCATC
>JAUWTT010000280.1 GCA_030614585.1 Acidobacteriota bacterium | reverse complement strand
ATTCCCTGCCTTGCAAGTGACGATGTGAAGACTTCAAAACTGACATCCTGTTGACGAAACCCATCAGGGTAAGGCACCTGTACGAATCGCGCCTCTCCCCCGGTCCAAGACTTCAAGGCCGGAGCCCCCCCTGCCAGCTGGGCTCCAAGTGTCCTGCCATGAAAAGCATTGTCGAAGGTGACGAAGATATTCTTATGCTCCCCGCCCAATTGAATCCCTTTTGTTTTAGCCAGTTTTATACAGCATTCTGTGGCTTCAGAACCTGTTGTCAGAAGGAATATTCTCGCCAGAGGAGCAGGAAGCAAAGCTGTCAATTCTCGCACCAGTTCCAACCGAACCTTGGTCGGAAAACAGTATGCATGATAGAGTCCGCTACCGGCCATCTCGCAGATGGCATCAACAATCTCCTTTCTCCCATGGCCGGCAGACGCGACCAGAGCGCCACTGGAGTAATCTAACCACCGGTTACCAAATGCATCGCATACCGTGAAGTCCTCACCACGGTCCCATACGACTGGCGGTTGGCCGCCCATGCTTTTCGGTTCCAACACTCTCAGCTCTTCAAGCAGCTTGACCGATTCGGGCACCGGTATTTTGGTTTGAATTTTTCGGTACTTGGTTTCAACTCGAGGTACTTCCTGAGGAACTAACGAAAACTCTCTGGTTGCCATCTCAACTCATCCATTTGCTAGGCAGAGAAGTTACGAGAAATCTCTGAAGTGAATTCCCGGCTGTTCTCCGTAATTAATCAAAACTTCGCGTCCACCACTCTGTATGCTCTTGCGAGCAGCTTCGACCACCAGTTCGTTGTAACTGCTATTGGCCGGCGTTGCCATTATTCCGTCTTCATCCAACGCTCTGATCAGCCGACGCCTCTCTTCCACGGATTCTACTGCGCCGACCCGGCAGCAGGCCCGAATGATGTATTCGGCGCTGCGGTGTCCGTACCCGGCGGGCAACAACCCTTCCCCACCCTGTGCCAGGAGTTGGAAATAGTCAGGATTGGGCTCAGCATAAACCGTATCTCCGGGCTGGTCCCCTGCTGATTCGTAGCTGTGCTTGACTCCTCGGTACTGGTCTCGGTGGACCAGGAGTGTCGCATCCTCACTTCCCTGGCACCACATTGTCAACCCCTGCGCATTTCCGCCGGCGGCAGCGTTTGGGTAACCGAGGGCATCGACAACGCTGAGCGAAGCCCCGTTCTCCCACAGAACCCTGCCGTCAGTCCAGAGGAAACCCTTATTGCCATTCGGATACTCATCTACGATCCCATAAACGCTGACGGAAACTGGTTTCAGCCCAGTTATGAAGGCGACAAGGTCCACATAATGGCACCCCACATACGTAAACATGTCACTGTTTTCGCAGGTGCACCAGTTCTGAAAATTGGACTCGCGATAATAGTAAGGTTCAATCATCTGAGCTTGACCCAGGCGAAATTCACCCAGCTTCC
The DNA here is from genome assembly GCA_030614585.1 of Acidobacteriota bacterium. Taxonomy (GTDB): domain Bacteria; phylum Acidobacteriota; class UBA6911; order RPQK01; family JAPXNP01; genus JAUWTT01. The sequence continues at coordinate 4,400 of JAUWTT010000280.1, read as the reverse complement.
CTTCACGATAAGCGCTGCGGGCCATCAGATTCCGAGGATCGAACCGCTTGTGGTACTCAACGCCAATCACCAACCCACGTTCATAGGCAATCGAGCCGATTTCTTCGGCCTGGGCAAACGTCTGCACCAGCGGTTTAACGACGCAGACATGGGCTTGGCTCTCAAGGGCCACCTGCAAAACCTCGTAATGAACTTGATCAGGAACTGCTACAACGGCAATGCTGTTGCGAGGGGCGTCAGCCAAGACCTCTTTGTAAAGCTCAGGAAAGAGATTCTCGGGTGAAGAAAGGGCGGGGTCCGGGTGTGGTACGAACCCTTGCCCCGGAAAAGCCTTCTTCAAGACGGGATCGTTCTGCAGCTCGAGAATGGGAGGGCTGTTCAATGCGCAGATGTGAATCTCTCCCACCAGTCCTTCGCGCTGAAGCTGGTAAATCGTCGGTAATAGCTGTATTTGGGTGATCATCCCGCCGCCGATGATAGTGATCTGAGGTGCCTGATCCATCTCAGTTTCTCCTTCCTGTCAGATATTGCCCCAAAAGTATTCAAATCAAGCTAAGGCAGCCGTCGAGCCCAGGCCGGCTTGATTTGATCCTAACGTTTCTCGGACCGCAAAGCATTAAGCGCCATTTCTAGCTCCAAGTCCAGCTTACCACCCCAGACAGAACTGAACAGCGCTCCAAACGCGGGTTCCTCGTGAGCCAATCTGCTCGCAGCCTCTTCTGCGCTGTATTGTGGCAGATGACGCTCTTTTTCCCACTGCTTCACCAACATTCCATAGCGATAAAGCCGCAGGTACTGAACCGCCGATTTTCGCCAACCTGCATCTATGCTCATCGCTTTCCGCACCATGCCCTGGTGAGCTTCCGGCTTGTCGCGGAAAACATCCAATGCCACTTTGATCTGCTCGAGGAATGCGGACGCCTCCCCCTTTCTATCACCTATGTCCAACCAATCGTACAGGTAAGCGCATTGATCCACCTTGGACAGGCCACCGGTCCGCCGGCCTATCACCAACGTTCCAAGAAGTGAAGCCTCATAATCTACCAGGCCGCATGGTTCAAACCGAGATGGGATCAGGCAGAAATCACCACCTGCTAGAATCAGCTTCGAAAAGGGACCGCTGAAATCGCTTCTGAAATAGAAACGATCTCCGAAGCGGCGAGCCAGTTCGACAAAATCTGCTTTAATCTCTTGTCCCTCCCCTTCACCTTCAGGAGCAGACGCAAGGACAACAAACTTCACACCCGGATCGTGGGCAAGCGTCTTCTGAGCAACGTCCGCCACCAGACCCAGGTTCTTTTGTGCCACCAACCGCCCCACCGCTGTTACCAAAACCAGTTCGGGCGTAGGCTCCCTTCCAAAGGCCTCAAGGTGGAGCAGTCGTTTGAGTTCGGACTTGACCTCCATCCGGTTGGTGTCGAAATCGTGGTCTTCTTCAAGCATCTTTTCAAGTACCTGCGGGTTCCGGAAAATACCCTCACTGCCGTCCCCACTCTTCTCTGCCTGCCGCAGCCAACCGGCTTTCAGTTCTGGGAGGTTCTCGGGTCGGTTGCGATCACTCAAACCATTGGTTATTCCCACGATCGGAAGCTTCTCAAAGACATCCAAGAACCGGTTCGGGACAAACGCTTCCTTTACTACACGCCCCAAGTTGAGCTCTTTAGCTCGGCAATTGATCTCTTCGGCACTCTCCCGGAGTTCTGCAGCGTATCCCCAGGTGCCTCCGAAATCACCGCTGACAGTAGTTATCTTGCCGTGGTTCTCATGCGTCTTGATCATGCACCCTTTCATCAGGTTCACATGGTCAAAAAAGTCGAAGTACTTATGGAACAGTGCTTTGCCCGAGAGGTTAAGCGATTCAATGAGTTCGTAACCATTCCCTCCAGTGGGACAATTCCCCTGGTAGGTTGCGTTGTGGATAGTAAAATGGTGAGGCACGCGTGAAAGAAACTCGTCGCCAAGATAAAAGGGCAGCAGAGCAACATGGTGATCGTGGCTGTGAACCGTGTCAAACCGCCGGCTCCTCATATAGCCGGCCATCGCCTGGGAAACACTCGAGTAAAGCCTCAGGCCCAGCAGCGGATCAAGAGGATAGACGGCGTTCGCATTGGTCCAGTGGAGCTGAAATTCATCCCAGAAATAGACTCCGGTTAGTCCGTCGTCAAACTGGTACTTGAATACCTCGAAATCGAACCAGTGGTTGTCGAGACAGACGGGTATATGCTGTCCCGTACTGACCAGCCGGCTCTTGTCATAGTGAGCAAAACAGGGGGAAAGAACTTCTATTTCGAGTTGGAGGCCTTCATCGCGGGCGGCGGCAATAAGTTCTCGAGGCAGTTCATCCAGGACCTGACCAAGTCCTCCGATCTTCACACCGAGGCCGGTACCGGATCTCCCGATCTCCCAGGCGGCTATTGCAACTCTCATTCTCTCCTCTTGCATGATACGGAATACCGCCGAATCTGCAGCAGATCCCTATTATGCGACGGAGCTGGAGTTAAACAAAACAGCAGCGGGTTGTCTTAACTTCGTCAAGCATTCTCAGCCCAAGGGTGCTGAGCTTCGGGCAACGGATCCGGCGCTCAAATGGTAATGCATTGGAAGTGCGAAGTGCGAAGTTCGAAGTCACGCTACAGCGCTTTTTTGGCCGACAAGCGCATCTAAGGAGAAGACCATAACTGCAGCGGTAAGAATCAGTCCCGAATCCGACCGGTCAGACCCCCTGGAGGGCCGACAAAAGGTGGGCCAAAACTGGACAGAACCGTGTCACTTGGTTTTTAATTCCCTTCAATCTCCCAAGTTAAGTGCTATGCATCGGACTAGAAAGGGACCTTGAGCTATGAAACCTCTTTACGAGGCGTACAATTCGCTGGGCGAGATGATCCCCGGAAGCGCAAGTCAATGGGGAGAAAAGTCCGCCGTCATCTTCCAGGGGCAAAGCACTTCCTACGCAGTTCTCGAGCAGATGTCCAACCAGTTTGCCAACGCTCTGTCGAAAAGTGGAATCGGGCGTGGAGATCATGTCGCACTCTACTGCATCAATTCCCCCTGGTTCATCGCTGCCTATTTCGGGATCGTTAAAAGCGGCGCAGCCGTGGTCCCGATCAACCTTTTACTGAATCCCAAGGAGGTTCGATATATCCTCTCCGATTCAGGAGCCTCTGGCCTGATCTATTTCGACGCCTTCGAACCCAACCTGGTTGCTATTGGAGACTCCCTGGCCGATCTAAAGGAATTGATCGTGATAGGAAACCCGCAGTCTCTCGACGCCCGCCCGCTCGCCGATGTGGCTGCTACCGAGCCAACTGCGTTCGATATAGCACCGGTAGCTCAGAAGGAGGATACGGCAGCCGTTATCTACACATCAGGGACCACGGGCCAACCCAAGGGGGCAATGCTGACGCACCGCAACCTGTTGCACAATGTCTACTCGGTCATTCGGGCGCTTCCGGTCGAGCACGAAGACGTGTTCGTCGCAGTACTCCCCATGTTCCACTCGTTTGGCGCCACCGTCTGCATGATGTCGCCGCTTTCGGTTGGAGCGACGATCGCCGCCGTGCCTCGATTCTCTCCAGATGAAGTGGGTGACACGATTGCGAGTACAAGAGCGACAATCTTCCTGGGTGTCCCTTCCATGTATACCGTCTTCGCCAACGTCCGCGAAGATCGAAAACCTGATTTCTCGTCTCTGCGATTCTGTATTTCGGGCGGCGCTGCCCTTCCGGTTGAGGTCATGCAGCGCTTCGAAGAGAAGTACAACGTACCTATCCTCGAAGGTGACGGCCCGACCGAGTGCTCTCCGGTAACTTCTGTAAACCCGTTCAAAGGCGTTCGCAAACCTGGCTCGATTGGACTTCCTGTGCTGGACGTCGAAATGAGAATCGTCGATGAAGCTGGTGTCGAACTCAAGATTGGGGACATGGGCGAAATTGTTGTACGTGGTGAAAACGTCATGAAGGGGTATCTCAATCGGCCGGAGGAAACCGCCGAAGCCTTTTTCGGCGACTGGTATCGAACCGGAGACGTTGGATACAAGGACGCAGATGGCTACTTCTACATCGTGGATCGCAAGAAGGAGTTGATCATCGTCAATGGGATGAACGTTTACCCACGCATGGTGGAAGAAGTCCTCTATAAGCACCCTGCCATCGCCGAAGCCGCCGTTGTCCCGGAACCACATAGACTCCATGGGGAGGTTCCTCGGGCGGTGATAGCACTAAAGCCGGAGATGACCGCTACACGTGAGGAGATCATTCGCCTTTGCAAGGAGCATCTCGGTCCACACCAGCTGCCCAGAATTATCGAATTCGTCCAGGAACTGCCGAAAACACCTACCGGGAAGATTCTGAAACGTGCCCTGGTTCGCAAAGGTGAGGTCGAACGCGGAGTCGATTTGGGAT
>JAUWTT010000533.1 GCA_030614585.1 Acidobacteriota bacterium | reverse complement strand
GCCCGTTCGTCGTTCGCACTTCGTACTTCCTTCGGACCCAAGACTCAGGACTCAAGCCCCCGTTCACCGATTACCGTTCACCGTTCACCGTTCACCGATCACCGATCACCGATTACCGATAACCGGTTCCAGCCCCCAGGGCGTGTTGCTTAAATCGGAAAAGCGGGGAAGTTCGAAGCTCGAAATTCGAAACAATATCCAAGCTCGAATATTTAAGGACTGCAACGGGTTGTCGCCGATAACCTATCTATAAACAGTTACTTTACGGCGTTTTGACCTTAGACCTTCTAATCTTGAGCTTGTTTCGAACTTCGAGCCTGAGTTTCGCCTGTGTACCTATTCGGGCAACAGACCTTAAAGCTACGGAGGACACGCGGATCACGATTACGAGCACGATTTAAGATACCGATTACCGATTACCGATCACCGATTACCGATCACCGATTCCCCCAGCTCCCAGCTCCCATTCACTTCAACTCTCTGACTCTTCGACTTTTAGAACCTCGGGTAAACCGATTCCCCAGTAGCTGAGGACCGCTGTCCACTCTCCCAGGTCGATGTCCAGCAGTTCTATTTGAGAAATGGGGACTACTTTCAGCGAACCCACCAGTGGTGTCGGGGCAAATGGCAACATGACTGTCGCAAGTCCATTGCCATGATCTTCGATCAGATAGCCCAGGTCTCGCTGGTGGTCCCCTGAGGCCACGAGGGCCGGCTGGAACTTCTTAGCTTCTGGAGAGGCAAAACTGCGCGTCAGATCCTTGATGGCACGATAACCGGGCAGGGGCAAAAGAATTGTTTCTTCGAGCCAGCAACCCAGCCTCCTTCCCGGACCAAACCTCATCATCAAACCGAGTACAAATGCCGTACCCAGAATCAGTAGAATCGCCAGCACCCAGGTAGCCTTCGTTTCGTCAAATGTGCCGGCTGGAAACAGATCGGCAATCGGAGTTGCCAGCGCAACAGCTAGCTCCATGATCTCTGAGAAGATCATGTAGAACAGCATGACCGGCAACAAGACAAACCGGCCACCAATGGTTACGGTTTTGATAAAGCTCACGGGACCATTCATGTTCTACTCCAATCCTGTGTCGGCTTACGAAGACTATTTTCGAGGCTCGGCCGCCTGAGGGAAAACGGCTCTGGCCTCGTGAACGAATAACGAGCGAACCTTATCCCAGAAGTCGCCTCCCAGTACAAAGAAGCTGGATATGAAAAGCAGGTCTCCGGTCAGGTGATACATGAGACTGACACGCGAAATGGGCGCCAGATAGCCTATGACGTAAGGTTGAAGCCAGCCAAAAAAGAGTGGCAGGGCAAACATCACCAGTCCCACGGTGTAACGGGTTCGACTCACTTGATCGGGAGGAGCAAAGCGGCCCAGGAATCCAACCAATTTCCCCTTCAACCATTCGAAACCTGGTTTCCCCAGAACTGCAATCGCCGTGATATCGAATACTTCGGGAATCGGGAAGTACAGAAACCCGGCGAACGCTTTGACCGTTCCCGAAAAATCTCCAGCCAGGATTGCGGTGCCTACGATCGGACACGCAATCGCTACACCAAACAGTGCCAGCGCAACCGGCAGGCGCCATCCCAGGGCCTCGGCTTCACCGACCTTAGAGTCTTTCATCTTGCTTCCTGCAATCATTCGTCAAACCCTCTCCTCGTTTGTGGAACGCGTGGAACGGTTAACTCCCAACGCGACCAAGCTTCCTGGAAAGGAACTGAAACATCAGCCTCGCAGCCACATAGCCTAGCATCCAGATCAAGATGAGCAGAATGGCCTGGCGGAACGTATGGTTGACCAGCTCTTCAGATTTCTCTTCGGCCCGATCGAGAGCTGCAATGAACTGCGGAAGCAGTTGCTCCAGTCCGCCCGACGCAACCAATCGATCGGCAGACTCGACCAGTTCGGTTAATTCACTGGCAGTCTTCGAAGCTTCTGCGAAGGTGTCGCGGTAGTCGCGAATGTCAAAAGGAGGCGAATCTGTGTCCAACGGTTGATCCAGTCCCAGCTTTCCGGCCAGCTGGTCTAGAGATAACACCAGTCCATTGCCCTCCGCTAGTGCCAGGCGTAAGGCGCCAAGCAACTCGTTCAATCGTTCTTCTTCCGCAGCCAGTTCACTGATCGTTTCTTTCCTCTCTGTGGCCAGGCGTGTCATGAACTGATCGATGGCCTCACTCCGCTCGATACGGACCTTTCCCATTACGCCATCAACCGTCTTTTCACTGAGTTCAGACACATCTTCCATCACTCGATCAATGATCAGGTTCTGCTCATCTGCGATTAGTCTTGGCAGCTTGTCAGTCACCTCAACCAGCTGCTCAGAAAGCCCCGCGAGTTGGTGCAGATCCGATAGAACCTGTTTGGCATCGGGATTTAGCATCAACTGAGACATCCAGACTTCAGCGAAGTGTCCGGTCAGAAGAGGCAGGCGAGTTGCCAGGAAAATGGCGCGCTCTGCCAGCATCCTCGTCTCCTCCACTTCTTCAGTGACCTGACGAACCGATTTGAATAGACCGCCCCCCTTACTTCTCTCAACCAGTGTTGAGGTTCGGCGCTCGGCATCAAAATCACTGAAGCGGATGTAGTTATACACAATCAGATCGGGATTGGTTTTACGCCACTTCTCGATATACCCTCGCAACTCCTGCTGCTGGTCAGAGGTCAGTATATGGGCGCCGATTCTCCACACGTCATCCTCAAGAGTCTTGAACGCTCGTATCAGCGGCTCAATCTGATCGCCATACTTCCTGCGGATGTTTTCCTCATAGATCAAATGACCCAGAGTCATTATCACTGTCAGATCCAGGAGAGCTACCTGTGGGTTCGGCTCGGCAGCAATGGTGTATGCAGCAGACAAACAATAGGAGATGTCGGACATGACAAATTTCCGCGCTTCCGGTGTAGGGCCTTGCGTGTCAAACTCCTCGAGAGCGCTGATCAAGATACTGGCCGAGCGGTCGGCGAAACTCATGAGGTTCGACTGAAGCTCAACTTCGGTCATGACGGTAGCACTGGATTGCCGCACACCTTTCTTCGCCGCCATACAGGAGACATTAAGTCCTGCTGCGAGGGCAAGCAGTAGGATAGAAAAATACCGTGAATACTCTCTCATCTGCATTGACGTAGCCCTTTCCGGCAGTTCATGGATCTGATGAACAGATAGAATGCTGCTCCTTTTCCTCAATTCCCGCCTGACGTAAGACCCAAAGAAGCGGATTTCAGAGTGTCCCGCACTTGCGGTTTTACCTTCTCTTTCCCCCAGATAAAGCTTATTCCCACCACAAAGGCCTGGTTGAAAGTGCGCTTGCCGGCAACATAGTGCACGTAACCGCCCGTTACGAGAAGACGTCTATTGAGAGCTCTGCCGACTCCGACGCCCAACCAAAACAGATTGAAGTCCTGGTTCAAGTTGAAAGTGAAACTGGGTAAAGCCGCAATAAAAAAGCCTTTGGGGAAAATGTGCAGTGTCTCAATATTCAACTCAATCGAACGAACCAGATCCGGCTCCTCTTGGTTCTCCGCTGTGCCTCCAAGGGGCTTGAGGGAATGGAGATAACGGCCCGAGATGTAGATAGGAAACCTATTCGTAGGAT
>JAUWTT010000154.1 GCA_030614585.1 Acidobacteriota bacterium | reverse complement strand
GGATTAGCGGTTCCCCATGGTAAAGGAAGTAGTGGGGGTTCTTAGGGTGGAGTTGAATCGGGCCGGCAGCAGGCTGAACGAAGCCGGCCAGCAACATCGTGCCGAGGACGAGGAGTATCCTCATATGACCTCCTTTCCGGGAATAACCCCAACCTTAACCAACTTACTTCCTTTCAGCAAGGGATGGAACCCTCTTTCCGCTCTTGACATTCCACAAGTTGTGGCTTTCATTGGGAAGGGCGACGTTGTGTTGTGCTGCTGAAGGGAGAGGTTCGACATGAAACGGAGTTTCTTTACCGGGTTGGGATTTGGCTGTTTATTTCTAGGTTCTTGTACCATGGAGACGGAGCAGTCAGTCGTTGTGGTAATTGACGAGAAGGCCTCGAGATTGGAGAGGCTTGCGGCCAGTGAATTGAGACGGTACATCTACCTGCGATCGGGTGAGCTTCCCGGTATCAAAGTCGATGGCGGAAGTCGGGCGGCTACTGAGCTTGACCCTCAACCCGATACTCTGATCATCGTCTCCACTAAGGACAGGCCGCTGCTGGAATCCTTCCTTGAAGGAGCGGTGGCGGGTAGAGTCTCCAGTCTGTCGAATGAGCAGTACGTGATTGAGACTTTTGACCGGGGTCCCACGAAGGTTGCCCTCGTCGCGGGAGGAGATCCCGTTGGAGTACTCTATGGAGCTTATCGATTGGTGGAGCATTTGGGTGTCCGTTTCTTCTTGCACGGTGACGTAATCCCGGATCTGCCCCTGGCCAAACCGATCCTTCCGGAGATCCGCGAGACAGGAGAACCACTCTTTAACCGTCGAGGGATCCAGCCCTTTCACGATTTCCCGGAAGGCCCTGATTGGTGGAATCTAGATGCCTACAAGGCAGTGCTGGCACAGCTCCCGAAGCTGCGAATGAACTTCTTTGGCCTCCACACTTACCCGGAGGGCCCCGTAGGCCCTGAGCCGACAGTCTGGATCGGCCCTCCGAAAGAAAGTGGCCCTGAGGGTCGTGTCCGGGAGGCCTATCCGTCACGGCATTTTGTAGCTCAAAACGTCACCGGGGCCTGGGGGTATCAGCCGACGAAGACGAGTGATTACACATTTGGGGCCGATCAGATTTTTGAGAGCGACAATTACGGCCCAGATTATATGGAGGGCTCGTATCCGTGGACTGAGGCAACTACCGAAGTTTCGGCTGGGTTGTTCAACAAGTTTGGCGCGGTTCTTCGAGAGAGTTTCACTTTTGCACGTCACTTGGGAATCTACACCTGTCTTGGGACGGAGACTCCACTGACGATTCCGGAGCAGACTGCTGCTCGCTTGAAAAGCGCGGGAAAAAATCCCCGGGACCTTGACGTTGTTCGAGAGGTCTACGAGGGAATATTTGGTCGGATTATGAAGACGCATCCACTTGACTATTACTGGCTCTGGACCCCGGAGGACTGGACCTGGGAAGGAACGAAGTCGTCTGAGATCCAATCGACAATGGCTGATTTGGGCGTTGCGATTGAAGCCGCTGAGAAGGTGGGAGCGCCTTTTACACTGGCGACATGTGGGTGGGTTCTCGGGCCTGAACAAGACCGGACACTTTTCGATAAAGAGTTGCCCAAGCAGATGCCCATAAGTTGCATTAATCGAAATGTAGGGCATGCTTCCGTCGAAGAGGGCTTTTCCGGTGTAGAAGGACGTCCTAAATGGGCTATCCCCTGGCTTGAAGACGACCCGGCTCAGATCATTCCGCAATTGTGGGTGGGCCGGATGCGGAAAGATGCGTTCGATGCTCGGCAGTACGGTTGCACCGGATTAATGGGGATTCACTGGCGAACCCGAATTCTGGGTCCGAATGTTGCGGCATTGGCACATGCCGCCTGGGATCAGAGTGGGTGGGAGGATAAGAGATTCAGCAGTCCGTCAGAGGACTCCCCTGACAACTCGGAACTGACTGATGAAGAGAAGCGTCACCGGTTCGATCCGAGTCGTTACCTTAAGGCTGATGATTTTTATCAGGATTGGGCTTTGCACCAGTTCGGACCCGATGCCGCCCCTCAAATTGCCGAGATATTCACCAGGTTGGATTGTCGCCTGCCGAGGCCCTCTACGTGGATTGGAGGACCGGGAGGGATCAAACCAGACCCTCGGCCCTGGACAGAGGTGAAGCACCAATATGATTTCGTTGACGAATTAGTAGCCCTGAGTGATCGGATGAGCGGACCGTTAGCTCGGGACCGGTTTGATTACTGGCTCAATAGCTTCAAGTATCTGAGGGCAATTGGGAAGCTGAACTGTACTTGGGCCGAATACAACACGGCTGTTGAAGAGGTCCGGCGTGTTCAAGAAGGCGAAAGCCGCAAGCAACTGGCCAGAAGTGGGCTTATTCCCTTGCGTCGTCGCCTGGTCTCAGAGGTGTCTGAAGTCCACCGCTTTCTCCTGCAGACCGTTTCCACGGCGGGAGGGATGGGTAATGTGGCTAACTGGCAGCAGCATCTGCTTCCAACCCTGCTTCATCAGCCGGGTGAGGAGTTAGCGGAGCTTCTCGGTGAGAAACTGCCTCCAGATGCTCTTCCAGATGATCGGTACCAAGGGTCTCCCCGCCTGTTTGTACCCGTGGTTCGTTCCCTCCTCGAAAGAGGTGAGGACCTTAACCTGAAAATCGTCGTCCTCGGCACCGAACCCCAGGAGGCGAATTTACATTGGAGGGGCCTGGGAGAGACAGAGTTTGTGTCGAGTCCTTTGAATCATCTTGCTCGAGGAGTCTACTCGGTTCGAGTGCCTTCCGCTTCCATCGGGTCGGATTTGGAATACTACGTAGAGGTCACTGGCGCCGATGACAGTTCTTTGGTCTTTCCTCCATCAGCGCCCAATTTGAACCAGACGGTCGTGATCTTCGAATCCGACTAACTCGGAAAATGCTAACCACCAAGACACTAAGGGCACCAAGGTAAGACCTTGATTCTTGGTGACCTTGGTGCCTTCGTGGTTATATTACTACCACTACTGAAGGGGTTAGGCCCTCCACGGGCGGGTTCGATTCAGGTCACTTGCCAGGACGTCCAAAGCGATATTGGCATCCTCAACAACCTGGAAATCGTACATTCCCACGCAGATGAAGTCTGCGCCGCTCTCGAAAGCGTACTTGAAGCCTACTTCGGGATGGATCGCTCCAGCAGCCAGAATCTTGAATGCGATCCAGGGTTCCTCAAGATCGCTCATAAATGCAACCACGTCTTCAGGATCCGTACACCAGATGTTGTCGTGCTGGTCCTCGGAGTTTGCAGACCAGTAGTTACAGTGGTGAAGCGTCTTTACCCAGAAATCGGGTTTGATACCGACACGCACACACTCCTGAACAGTCTTGAGAGCATGAGCCCCTACGCCTGCCAGCTGACCATTCTGACGGATGTACTCTACAGCCTTACCAATCTTGTCTACATCGCCGTCTTCGACAAACCGATCAGCCACTCCACCCTGGACATAGCAGGCGTGAGCGCCTCCTTCGACCGACATGTCGATACCCTGGATAATGTCATCCCCATACGCGCAATCGGAAATGAACTGTATCTTACCTCCCTGGGTGCGCCAGTACTTGTTGATGACTCGGCAGAGCTGAGGGTTTGTCAGAAAGGTATTCATGCCGCACTGTTCTGCTAGCTGAAAGGTCTGAAATATCCGCTCATCGGTGTGGTATGCCTTGACCAGCTTTGAAGCGTAGATCAAGTCTCTTGCATGTGCCCACCCTCCGGCCAGGTTACCTCCAAGAAAAATCCGGCTAAGTTCCAAGTCGCCTATTTGGCCATGGGGGATTTGTCCCTTCAGGTCCTTCAGACTTGAGAAATTGAACGTCTTGATGGTTGCGGTTGTCACGGCATCCACATTTCCCCGGGCAGCCATGAGGTGCTTTTCTTCATAGCTCTGCCACCCACGCTGTTTCAGGACCTCGTAGGAAAAGCCACCAAGGACGGGCACTGTTGCCAAACTTCGAATCAAGTCTCGTCGTTGGAGGGAAAGCGGTGAAAGGGTCTCACTTGGAACAGGTTCAGCAGTCTCCTTTGCGATATCCGGTTTCGGAGTCGCTTTCGGTCTGCGGCTTCGAAGTATCGAGATCAACCTGTCCAGGCCGATGAACTCACCTGTGGGTATCGCAGTAAGTACCAGGAGGGCTACTAACTCAACCAGGTTCTTGTCGATGAGAACGTAGTTACCCTCAGTGGCCATTCCAGAAGTCAAGCCTACGAAAGGTGGGTTGGCCACGTAGTACAGTCCCAGTAGAACTGCTCCTGAAATAGCGGCCGCTCTGGTAAACACGCCAAGTATCAAGGCTAAGCCTATGAGAGTTAGCCCCCAGGCATTCAGGAGATCGACCGCTGTGAGAGCGGCTGGTGTTTGCGCAATCCAGTGAAAGATCGGAGCGAAAATCCACCTCGACTCGGCGAGATAGGCTCCCGAAGTCCAATGGGGCTCGAGGAGCTTCACAACTCCTTCGTAAAGGAAATGCCATCCAATTACGACTCGAAGCGCTACCAGAATCCATAGGAAGGAATCAGAATTCCGTGCCTGTTCAACCTTTGCCATCGCCCCGTTACCCATGCATTTAGCTCCCTTCTGTTCTTGACTCCGATATGATCATAATTCCCAGCGGAGACAAGCTTGGAGTGAGACTCCGGTACTCTGTTGGATCCCTCACTCCCAACGCACTTGCTATTCTCCCAAATGCAGGCTGTTTGGGCAACTACGGGCCAGGCACGTACACGGGATCTTTAAGGAGGATTCTCCCAACCCGGATAATTCAAACCACGAAGACAACGGCACGAAGGAAGCAAGGTGCTGAGTCGAATTCACCCCAAACTTGACAGAAACGCCGATGGTGAACTGGGAACTGGGGGCTGATGGAACCACAGTGTCACTAAGTCACAAGAAGATCTTAGTCGTGGTTTTGTGCTTTTGTGGTTGAATCCCGACTAACGCCTCGTCGAACCGAGGTCCGGTATCCGGCATCTAATACGATTGTCTTACCCGTTGGAGTGATCTTGGTGTCTTTGTGGTGAGTTCATGAGTTCTTCCGGTTAGTGAATTGTCATCGGGAGGTGGCGAGCTGAGACTAACTGAGATGGAGTTTGCTGCACTACGACGATTAGCGTGTAATCGCCGGGGGGAGCTACTCCCTGTGCCGAGGCGGTAACAGTCTCTCTTTCCAGAAGCGACTCCAGTTGAGCCTTGTCCAGCTGAAGTTGGAATTCTTTTGCAAGGCTGAACTTCTTTCCCTCGGTAACCCAGTTCCCGGCCTGGTCCATGAGAGCCCCGTAAAGGGTCAGCTTGCAGTGAAACTTCGAATCTTCTTTCTGGAACTTCAGGTGCGTGGGAGGCAACGTGATGCTCACTGTAAACTGACCACCCTCGCTATCCGTGGCAGCATCAAAAGGAAAATCGTTGAACAGTGATGGGAACTGAAAGGCAGCGAGGAGCAGACCGTCACCCCCTGGAGCATCCAGTGCCCCAGAGAAATCGTTCCGGAACCTGAGGCTCACTCCCGGGCGAGATGATTCCAACTTCAGGCGGATGCTTCGTTTATCGCGTGACGACTCATCCGGAACGAAGGCAGCCAGGTAATAGCTGGAACTATCAGTGAAAACGTCGGTGATACCGTCTGCCAGTTCGTTGAGGCTGAAGAAGGTTAACCCCCCAGTTTCTTCTGCCAGTCTCTCGAGGAAACGCCGTGGAGCGACAATGTCTTCGGAATTTCGAGTGGTGAGCAGTTGAGTGGGAATGAAAGAGCTATCTCGCGAGTCGGCCAGGCCTCGACTCGTAGTCCCGCGAGGATCAATGCCATAGACCGAGATTCTCGCCTGGTTGAGTTGGTCTATACCGGCCTCGAGCTTCCTAGAGCCAGTGTTTCCGCCAGTCCCCCCCAGCTTTGCGCTCAGGACCTGGCCTGAAACAATGGTTCTTCCGGCACTACTTTGATTGAAGGCCTGGACGATATCGTAAACCGTTTGCCGACTGTTCAGAGGATAACCCTCGGAGAAGAGGATGAGGTTCTTGCGTCCGGGAATCACCGAGACATAGTCGGAGAGTTGGGCGAGGCTTGTCGAAGTAGCAGTGATTCTCTGCTGCATGTCCGAGAGAAACATCTTGCCTTCTGTCAGTGCTCCCTCGATTGCCTGGCTCATCATCTGAGCTCTAAAGTGATACGTTATCCGTTCTATCAGATGACCGTAACGGAGAGGTTCCTTTGAAATCGACACAGAGTCCAGAGCGTCTGTCAGGACTTCCGGTTCATTAGTGAATGAACAGTAAATCTGAAGGCGGTCGCCAACCGTGGCCAGCATATATCGACACCGGGCGGCTTGCTGAGACTCGAGGAAAAGTCTAATGCCTTTCCTGATCTTCATGAGGTTCGCTCCGGCAAGGCTGTTTGAATCTATCACGAAAAGGAATGGTGTATCGCGAGGGCTGGACAAAGGCCGTGCAGGCTGGATCGACTTGGACTCGGGGGCTGCTCCATCCTGCCCGTAATTGATCAACTGAAAGAAGGTAATCTCACGGTGTTTCCCATCCTCGAGGATTGTCAAATCTTTCGGTGTCAGGTCCAGGACTGGCTGGCCGGATTCGTCTCCGGCAACAAAATCGACGAGGACCAGATTGGATTCAACCCGAAGCGCCGGGTCTTGAGACTGGCCGAGGAGAACTGGCACGACACCCCAACTCAACATCAACAGAATCAGTAGGTTTCTGCCGGGCATTCGGACCCTTTCTCGAGCTTCTAGCCCGCAGTTCGTTGCTCCCGGTTCCGGGTTTACCTTCGATACTGAATCCAGACGTAAACCGGAATCCCCGCCAGAAGCAGGAGTAGCCCCCAGTAAACCACTTCCCGACCAGCCCCGGCAATCGCCCACAGGGAGTATATAAAACCCAGCCCTCCGAGCACAGCGGGCTTGAGCAGCTTTCCCCGTTCAGACGCCGGTTTCCGAAGCAGGATCATCAAGTATGCCATCGTGCAGAACACGTAAGGAATCAGAACCGTCAGTGTTCCCAGCAGGATCGTGAACGTGAAGAGTTCGACAAGACCCCGGGTGTGGTTCAGCCCCAGAAGAACTGTAATGAAGAAACTGGAAACGACGAGCCCAAACACCGGCGTATGTCTCTTGGAGAGGAGTGAGAACCTCTTGGGAAACAGATTGTCCCGGGCTGCCGCTAACGGGATCTGCCCTTGAAGCAGAATCCACCCGTTGAGTGCCCCGAGGCAGGAAATGGCTGCTCCGGCAGCCACGAAGTATCCAGCCCACGAACCCCAGAGTTGGTTCGCTGCCTGAGCGAACGGTGCTGTGGACTGGGCCAACTCGGAAGCAGGGATTAACCCCATCACTGCCACGGTACTGACTATGTAAACCAGCGCGGTAAAACCAGTCCCGAATAGGGTTGCCCTGGGGATGGTGCGATCCGGATCTCTCACCTCCTCGGCCGGGATCGTTGCTGATTCCAAGCCTAGAAAAGCCCAGAGAGTCAAGGCTGCAGTAGCGGAAAACGCAGACAGGTTCGATTGGCCGCTCGGGTTAAGCGGAGTGAAGTGGGAGAAATCAAAGTAGAACAGGCCGAAAAGGCCGACCAGGATCAGAGGAAGGATCTTGAGCAGAGTGGTCACTAGTTGTACGATTCCTGCCTCACGTACTCCCCTGGTATTGACCCAGGTGAGTACCCAGATGGCTGCGATCGAACCAACCGCCGAGAGTAGTGGGACGCTGGAGAGAGGAGGCCAGAAGACACCTGCATAGCCAACGAAAGCAACCGCGATAGCAGCATTCCCAGCGAGGAGGGAAAGCCAGTAGCCCCAGGCGACAAGGAAGCCCGGCAAGTCTCCGAATCCGATACGTGTATAGATATAGGGCCCACCCGAACCAGGAACGATACGGCTCAGTGAGGCAAAGACGTAGGCCAGGATCATCGCCCCTGTAGCGGTGAAGAGCCAGCCAAAAATGCTGATACCCCCGTAGACAGCCAAAGACGCCGGCAGCAAAAAGACTCCCGAGCCGATCATATTGCCGACTACAAGGGACGTGGTCGTCCAAAGCCCCAGTTTCTTCTTGGCTGACCGGCTGTCTTCTTCACTCATGCGTTCATGGGAGATGCCCTCCTAGGCTCACTCCTGGCCGGGCTGGATCACGTGGTAAAGACCAATCTTCTTCTTGTCCAGAATCACGTTATGAGCCTTCAATCGGATGGCATGCAGCTTGATGAAGCCACTGGCATCCGTTTGGTCATACCCTCCCTCTACGTCCATGCTTCCCAGTTCCTGGTTATAGAGTGAAGTAGGTGATTCTCGTCCCAATGCCAT
>JAUWTT010000074.1 GCA_030614585.1 Acidobacteriota bacterium | reverse complement strand
CATCCTCTCCTCGTTTTCACTCATGGTCACTCCTAGCTATCGTCCGTTACAGGAGAATCACCAATGTCTCCCTTACCAGACACCCTTGTCTTTTTCTGGCTCTGCCAGACACCTTCCATTTCCTCAAGGCTTGCATCCTTGAGAGACCGGCCATTTTCATCAAACGCCCTTTCCATTGCCTGGAATCGATCGACGAACTTCAAGTTAGCTCGGTTCAGGGCTGTTTCAGGATCGACCTGGAGATATCGTGCAATATTCAGCCCCACAAAGACAAGGTCCCCTACCTCTTCCTTCACCTGGTCATCGTTCGATATCCGGAGCGCCTCCAATAACTCCTCGAATTCTTCAAGGAACTTGTCACGAATCCCTTCGAGTTCCGGCCAATCAAACCCCACTCGAGCCGCCTTGGATGTAATTTGGTACGCGGTATACATAGCAGGAAGGCTCTTCGGAATCCCATCAAGAAGAGACTTGTTCTTCTTCACCGGACGACCCGCCTGGGCCTTCTCAGCAGCCTTCAGCTCTTCCCAGTTCCTCAGTAGTTCCTGAGAATCCGAAATCTGCCGATCTCCAAACACGTGAGGGTGCCTCCGAACCATCTTCTTGTGGACCCGTCGACAGACATCATGGATATTGAACTCCTGGCGTTCATCCGCAATTTTGCAATGAAACAGTATCTGAAACAGCAGGTCACCCAGTTCCTCGCAGAGGTCGTCCGGATCATCTGAATCCAAAGCCTCCAAGACCTCATGCGACTCCTCGATCAGCATCGGCTTCAGCGTCTCCCGAGTCTGCTCCCGATCCCATGGACACCCCCCCGGGTCTCTGAGAACATCCATCAACTCGATCAACTTCTCGAAGTAATTCTCCTCTTGTCCCATAATTCCCTCGGGATTCACTTCACTAATGCTCCTGGAACTGGACAACTCGAAGTCCGGGTTCGGTAACTGCCCGGTCAGGGAAGAAGACACTTTCACGCAACTAAAGCGACTGTGTTCTCGGGAGACGTACTCCTAGGCTTCCACAAAGTCGAACTGTTCAATGTGCAGTAACGGGTCGGTTCGAACCGTCAACTCCTTCCCGGTCATCGCTTCAATCTCACGAGCCACGTCTTTCTCCGAACCCCGAAGCGCCTTGCCGATGTCCGGGTGGCAGTGTACGACGAATTTCTTCCCTTTTCTCATGGCCGAGAGCGAACGCATCACTTCAGCATGGATGCTATGACAGACCGTCCGTACCGACTTTGTCATCCCGGTGCCCTCACAGCAGGCACAGGGCTGGCAAAGTGTCCGTTCCAGCGATTGTTTAGCCCTTTTTCTTGTGATCGCGACCAAACCAAACTCATTGAAGGGCAGGATCTTCGAGGGTGATTTATCTTTGCTCAGTTCGTGGCGAAGAGCCTCCAGGACTTTTTGTTGGTTGCCCTGGTCATTCATATCGATGAAATCGATGACGATGATGCCCCCAAGGTCTCGGAGTCGAATCTGCCGTACGACCTCTTTGACCGCATCGAGATTGGTCTTGGCTATCGTGTCCTCCAGCGAATTCGTACGTCCGACATACTTCCCAGTATTCACATCGATGGCGACCAGAGCTTCTGTCTGGTTAATCACGATGGAGCCCCCACTCTTAAGCCATACCTTCGATCTTAGAGCCTTTTCAATCTCGTTATTAACGCTAAAATCATCAAAAATCGGCGCCTTCTTGTTGTACAGGCGAACCATCTTCACCCACGCAGGATTGTAGTTGCTGACGAAGTCGACGATCCCCTTATGCGCTTCTTTGTTATCAACCCGAATTGCCCGAAAATCACTTGACAACCGGTCGCGCAGTACTCGCTGCACTAGACCGAGTTCCGCGTGAATGAGAGAAGGCGCCTTACTACGTTCAGACTTGGTGCGAATGTTCTCCCACAAGCGCGTCAGGTAAACCATGTCCTGGCTAAAGTCTGTCTTCTTCTTCCCCTCTCCGGCCGTTCGGACGATGAAGCCTCTCTTCATGTCCCCTCTCAGATCCTGAATCATATCCCGCAACCGCTGTCGCTCCTTTGAAGACTCTATCCTGCGAGAGACACCGACATGATTCACGGTCGGCATGAACACAAGGTATCTGCCTGGGAGGACGATATGAGAAGTGATTCGAGCGCCCTTCTTGGCAATTGGCTCTTTTGCCGCTTGGACAAGGATCTGTTGCCCTTCTTTCAGCAGATCTCCGATCAACGGTTGCTCACCATTCCCACTCGTCCTCTTTCCCCGGCCCCTGCCGGTACTCCGCTGGACCTTGGGGCGAGGAGCATCGACCTGCGAATCCAAGCGGGCGTGGGTCTTCCCTCTTTTACCTCGCTTCGTTGCTTTGGGAACGGGCCCAGTGGAAACCACTGGAAGATGCGTGGGAAGAATCGTGCTGCTCTCGACAGATCTTATGTCGGTGTCGAAATCGAGTAGATCAGGGAGTTCCTCCGTAAGCCCCAAAAGCGCGGGGAGGATATTCGGGAGGGGCAAACCGCCACCGAGAACAACTTCCGTATTGCCTGCCTGCGAATCCAGGAAGGGCTCCAAATCATCTCGGAAGCTCAGAGTGGCCTGGGGCTCTTTCCTGCCGCGCCCGGATTTATCAGCGCCTTCCTCACCTTCCCGCACCGAACCCTGGAAGGTCTCTTCAGAGTCATCACGGGTAAAGAACAGCTCCTCGTAATCTTTGTAATCTTCGAAGAAATCGGTCACATACAAGAATGCATTTCGGTCCAGTCCGATATCCACGAAGGCCGCCTGCATTCCGGGAAGAACCCGTGTAACCCTACCCTTGTAGATGTTACCTAAAATGCCTCTGGTACCGGCCCACTCGACAAAGAATTCTGTAACCTGATCGTCCTCAAGGATTGCCACCCTTCTCCCCAATTGAGAAGAGCTGACAATCAGTTCTTTGGACATACTTTCCCTCTCGGGCGGAATAATCCACCACTATGGAGAAGCCATTCAGAAGAATCTGGGCAGGAGTAACGGGCGCACGCAGCCAGGCTTACGTGCTCCGGTCGCTAAATCACTCCAGCAGCCGGACACACCAGTGTTCTTTGGAGGTCATCGTTGACAGCACCTTATGCGGAAAAAAAGACCTTTCCTCAAAACCTGCTCACTAACGCGATCGCTGACATACATTCAATCATCACGAACGCCCTGCAGGAGGTTCGCTCCTGCTAAAGAAACCTGAAGAACTTCTCAAAAATCTATATAAAATCGATACTTACGTCGTTGGGTAACTAAGCTATCAGGAAGTCTATTATAGCCACTCTCGCTCCAAATGGGCAAGAAAACTCGTTCCTAACAGCTCCACAGGCTATGACGAGAACCCAGAAAAGACGAAAAACCGCTAGAACCGTTGCGACCTTGGCGGCTCTGCGTGAAACCATTTCTTCTCACGCCAAGACGCAGAGAACACAAAGGAGGGGAGTCGCTCGTAACCTACGTCCCTGCCCTTCATTAAACCCTTGGCGACCTTCGCGGCTCTGCGTGAATCCATTTCTTCTCACGCCAAGACGCAAAGAACGCAAAGAAGGCATCAGGAATACACGTATCGGTGAAGATGAATGTTGAGAACCAGTCCGATGGCGATAAAGGTGGTTAGAATGGATGACCCACCATAGCTCAGCAGAGGCAACGGGATGCCAATAGCAGGCATGATTCCTAAAGCCATCCCAACGTTGATGAAAACGTGGGAGAAAATCATACAGAAAACCCCCACCACTACAAGAATTCCGGCCCGATCCCGGGCGCTCTCGGCGACACCAACCAACCGAAGCAGGAACACTAAATACAGTGCCAGGATCAAGGCCGCTCCCACCAGTCCGGTTTCCTCAGCCAAAAGAGCGAAAATGAAATCAGTATGGCTCTCGGGCAAATAATCGAGCTGCGTCTGCAGGCCATTCCCGAGACCTCGGCCCATCACACCACCCGACCCTATCGCAATCTGCGACTGCCGCGTCTGATAACCTATGCCCTGCGGGTCAAGTTCAGGGTCGAGCGTTACCAGAACTCGCTGCCGCTGATAATCCTTTAGCGCGAACCACCCGACAGGAGCCGCTAACAGGACCACTGCGATCGTCGTCAGCAAAACCTTTCGTCTAATCCCAGCAACCAGCACGATGCCGCCGACAATTGGAACATACATCACGGCAGTGCCCAGGTCCCGCTGAAGGATGATTAAAACCACCGGAGGAAGACAAAAAGCTGCGATGCCCAGGAGTTGTCTCTTCGTCAAGAAACGTTCATTGAGATCTGCCAGATATCTCGCCAACACCAGGATAATGACGATCTTCGTAAGTTCTGAAGGCTGAAGCCTTACGCCCGCCAAACTGACCCAACTCTTGGAGCCGTTAATCTCCGTTCCAACCAGCAAAACAGTGAACAACAGGGCCAGGGATCCGGCGTATAGGGCGAAGGCATTATCGACCAGGTAACGGTAGTCAATGAAGACAACGACCAAACAAACAGCCAGCCCGAGTCCCACCCGCATCATCTGCTTAAGGTAAAGGGAGCTGTCCCCAGATCCCAAAGAAGCACTGTAAACTCCGAGTACACCTACGCAAGCAAGACACAAAACCAGAGCCAGAAGGGGGTAATCGAATTCTCGGACTGCGCGTTCACTAATCATATAGCTGAGCAACTTGTATCTGCGGTTGGGATTTCTGGTGCTTCTCGTAGTAAGTCTGGAAGATCTTCCCGGCAAGCGGTGCCGCTTTGGCCCCACCAGACCCTCCTCCCTGAACAATGACGGCAACCACCAATTCGGGAGCTTCCTTTGGAGCAAATCCTACAAACCAGGCATTGGGCTCAAACCTCGCCCGCTCCTCTTCAGGAAGTCGCTCCAAGGCTTCTCTGCTGATGGTCTGGGCAGTACCTGTTTTCCCACAAACTGAGAACCCGGGGACCCTGGCACCCCGACCTGTCCCCCTGTCATTCACGGATCTCCACATCCCTTCGCGTACTGCTTCGAGATTCTCGGCCGAAAACGGGGGTGCCGAAACCTGCAAATCGACAGGCACCTGCAGATTCCCGCCACGAGTCAGGTGCATTCGCGCAGTTCTTCCTGTAGCAACAATCCCGACAGCCCGCGCCAACTGTATGGGGGTGACATCAACCGCTCCCTGGCCGATAGACACCGAGATCGTCTCGCCGTCGTACCAAGGTTGGCCCAATACTTCCCTTTTCCACTCGCGGGAAGGCATGGTGCCCGCGACTTCCCCGGGCAGGTCTATTCCCGTTCTGCTGCCCAATCCCACCATGTGTCCGTCCTTAGCAATAGCATCGATGCCCATTTTCCGGCCCATCAAATAGAAATAGACATTACAGGAGTGCTGGATGGCTTCCACCAATCGAATATGGCCATGCCCCCCGGCACGCCAGCAACGGAAGCGCCGCCCGTAAATCACTGCGGCACCTCTGCAAAAAAAAGAGGTGTTCCTGTCAACTGTTCCTGTTTCCAAGCCGGCCAATGCCATCACGACTTTAAAAATCGAACCGGGGGAAAAAGCGCTCTGCGTAACCCGATTCTGAAGAGGGTCGTTAGGGTCTTCAACCAGTTCTTTCCATTGTGCAGGAGTGATCCCCGAGGCAAACAGATTGGGATCAAAGGCGGGGCCGCTGGCCAGAACAAGCACCTCGCCGTTTCGCGGGTCAAACGCCACGACCCCGCCCGCACGTCCGGCGAGCCCCTCTTCGGCTACAGTCTGGAGATCTAAATCAAGGGTCAGATTCAGATCCGCACCCGGTTTGGGCGGTTTTCGGCTGACATCTTCAAGAGTCTGCCCACGGCTCGTGACCAGCGCACGCCGCACGCCGTCTTCTCCAGTAACATGCTCATTATGGGTACGTTCAATGCCGGCTTTTCCTACGATATCTCCTGGCTTATGGTTGCTCAACCGAGGACTCTCAAGTTCACGCTGGGAGACCTCCCCAACGTAGCCGAGAACATGCGCCGCGAGTTTACCGTGCCGGTAGTATCTCATCGGCTGTTGAAGAGTCCTTAGCTCTGGATGTTCCGCCTGGTGGGCCAACAGAAAGGCCATAGAATCCATGTCCAGACCTTCCTTAATCAGAAGCGGCCTGAACGCCGAGTATTGTTGAGCCTCGCGAAGCCGCTCATCAAGCATCTCTCTCTCGATTCCAAAACCCTCGACCAGAAAGCGGATCGTCTCCTTCAAGTCCAGCGCCTCGTTGCGGTAGAGAAACAAGCTGAAACTGTTAATGTTCTCGATGAGAACCCGACCGTCCCGATCGAAGACAAGGCCACGTGGGGCCATTAACGGAATCGTCCGAATCTGGTTACGTTCCGCCAGGTCTCTGTGCAGATCGTACTGGACCACCGTCAGATGCCAGAGCTTGAGCCCAAAGATGAGAAAAACCCCAATCGCAACAAGACTAATCAGCTTGAGTCTATGAATCAGCAGCGGATTGTCTTGAGAGATTGCCATGTTCCCTCGTCGCGCAGTGCGAATTGCAAAATGGGCCTCACTCCCCCGTCAGAGTCTCCGAAAGTTGGAGGGAGGAAACCTAAATTTATCATACAGCCTGAAGAACGCTTCGCCGGCGAGACCTGTCACAATCGCACTACTGAGAATCGCAGAAATCGGGGTTTCTGGCCCTCTTTGGGTGAGGAGGTACAACATTCCGTAGACAATTCCGCGATCCAAAAGGGCGATCCCAGCAATGAGCAGCGGTCTCATAGGTCCTAATTCTGCCGAAGTCCACCGACTAAGATAGGGTATGCAGAAGCCTATCAGAGTCTTACTCAGTCCATTCAAACCGAGGTAAAAGTCGAACAGGTAATCTTCGACCAGGCCCAGTAACGAACCCGCCACAGCCCCCTTTAGAGGTGTCGCGTACCAGGCCAGGTAGAAGACAGCGATGAAAAGGCAGTGAACATGAAGAGCTGGGGGTAAGACCTTGCCCTCGAGAATTTCAACAAGGCTACACAGAAGGAACAGAATAGCTGCTCCGGAAAGGGGAACTTGTATTCTCTCTTCTGCTGGTCCTCGAAGAACTCTCAAGGCTTGCCTATCACAACGGCGACTTCTTCAATCTTATTCAGATCGACAGCCGGCTTTACACTAATTCTCTGGTAAATGACCCCTCTCTGGGAAGAAAGGACCGTCCCAACCGGAAGGCCTCTCGGGTAGATTCTGTCACCTCCTGAGGTTACCAGCAGTTCCCCTTCAGGCACGACTTCCGTATTCGGGATAAAGTTCAAAAGGAGCACACTTCCACCAGTTCCCTGAGTAATCCCTTGCAATCGGGAATCCTCCAGAGTCACCGCAGCTGCCGCATTCGCGTCGTTGAGCAACTGCACTTCGGAACTCAGTAGCGTTGTTGTCGTGACCCTGCCCACCACTCCATCTGCAGTAATCACGGCCGAATCCTTTCTGACCCCGTGTCGTTCGCCAACATTCACGACCAGAGTCTGATTGTAGGCAGGGAAGCTCCTCCAAATTACTCCGGCCAGAACCGTGTCGAAAGCGTAGAGGTCCCTTATAAATGCAAATCGAGCATCCCGGTCAAACGCCCTGTCCAGAGCCCGCAGTCGGTGAAGTTCGCTTTTCAGAAGTCGGTTCTCTTCGGAAAGCCGGCTATTCTCCTCATGAAAAGTCTGCAACGAACCGAAGTAGTCGAACGTGTCATAAACCCCGTCAATGACGAAGTCGGTGGCCAAGGACACCGGTGTAAAAATCATCAACCCCCATGATCTCAGGAGGGTACGTCCATCCTCGCTTCGCACTTGGACGGATATCAGCAACAGGTTAAACAGAATGAGTAAGGAAAGGCCCAGGAGTGGTTTTCTTCGCCCAGCTTCTGTCATTGCAGGCTAATGCGCCTCAACAAGGCCATGTCGTCCAGAAACTTCCCTACCCCTAACACTACGGACGACAGAGGATCCTCCGCGAGAAAAACCGGCAAGCCCGTCTCTTTGTTGAGCCTGGTATCCAGGTTCTTCAGGAGAGCACCGCCACCCGTTAGAACAATCCCTTTGTCCACGATGTCGGCGGACAACTCCGGAGGCGTTCGTTCTAGACCTACGCGAACCGCATTCACGATCGTCGTAATAGCATCCGCAAGGGCCTCTCTAATCTCCTCGTCGGTAATAGCCACGGTTTTGGGAATTCCCTCGATCAGATTCCGGCCTTTAATTTCCATGGTAGCGGGTTCGGCTAACGGGGCCGCAGAGCCCAGGACAATTTTCACCTGCTCTGCCGTCCGCTCGCCGATTAAAAGATTATGTTTCCTCTTTATATACTGGATGATCGATTCATCCATCTCGTTGCCGGCGACACGGACTGAACGGGCGTAAACAATACCTGACAGGCTGATCACCGCCACATCCGTTGTCCCACCGCCAATATCGACGATCATATTTCCACTTGGCTCAGTGATCGGCAACCCAGCACCGATCGCAGCAGCCATAGCCTCCTCGACGAGAAACACTTCGCTCGCCTTGGCCCGTAAAGCCGACTCCCGTACCGCACGTTTCTCGACTTGCGTGATCCCGGACGGAATGCAGATGACTATTCGGGGGCTAATGAGATGGTTCCGGTTATGTGCCTTCCTGATGAAGTACTTCAGCATCTCTTCGGTTACATCAAAATCGGCAATTACTCCGTCTTTCATCGGCTTAATTGCTACGATGCTTCCAGGAGTACGGCCAAGCATTTCCTTAGCTTCGTGGCCAACAGCTTCAACCTTGTTGGTAACCTTGTTGATAGCCACGATCGAAGGTTCATTGACAACAATTCCCCGGCCGCGCGCATAGACCAATGTGTTGGCTGTGCCCAGATCAATAGCCAGGTCGTTCGAAAAGAAGCTGAATATAGAACGCAGACTCATATTTATCCTTCTCGCTTAACAACGGAAAAACGCTGATTTCGCTGTTTGGGGGAATCTTGCTTGAGTATTCCCTGAAAGTACATAATTATCTATAAGTAGAGGCCTCCAAGCAAGCGCAGTTGATTGCCGCAGTCCCGACTCCACTGTGTTATAATTTTCGACTTTCGAGAATTCGAGAGATGGCTTCGGAGGGTTTGATAGATGCTCCTTCTATTTCGTAAAAAAAAGGATTGGCTTAAATGGACCTTGCTGCTGGTCATCGTTGCCCTGGGTCTTACTACGGTTTTGCTTTTCGTTAATACGCCCAGCGGGTTGGTCTCAGGCATTGGTGGTCAGGAGGTAGCCAAGGTTGCGGGGAGGACCATTACTGCAGCCGAGTATGGGAGGCACTATCGACGCGTCCTGGATACCTACCGCCAACTGTACAACCTCGATCGCCAGGATCCCGCCATCGTGCGTCAACTTGGCATCGAACAAGCGGCGCTGAATCAGCTTATTTCGATGTACGCCCTGGCCAACCAGGCTGAGGAACTGGGTCTTTCAGTCCCCCCGGAGGAGCTGGTAGACGAGATTAGTCGGTTATTTCAACAGAATGGTCAGTTCATCGGCAAGCAACGCTACGAGCAGCTCCTCAGAGGCAACAATCTTTCAGCCAAGGATTTCGAAGCTTCGATGCGGCGGGATCTTATCAACGAGAAACTCCGGCGAATCGTGACGGACGGAATTACCGCAACAGAAGATGAAATTCGACAGGATTTTGTCAGCACGAACCAGGAAATCAGCGTACGATACGTGGTTTTTGACCCCGAGATGATTGTACCGGAAGAGCCGACAGACGAGCTTCTGCAGGAATACTATGACGAGCACCAGGAAGCCTTCCGGCGTCCGGAGGAGCGGAAGATCAAATACATAAGTGTCCGCACCACTCCTGATAATGTCGAGGTGACCGAAGAACAGATCAAGGAAGAGCGTGACAAACTCCCCGACGAGGATCAGGTGAGGGCACGCCATATTCTGATCTCAACAGCGGAAGGCGAAGAAGCTGCACGAGAGAAGGCAGAAACGATTCTGGAGCAGCTTCGGCGAGGCGCTGACTTTGAGGAACTGGCGAAAGCTAATTCCGACGATCCTGGAACAGCTGAGTTCGGTGGAGACCTTGGATTCTTTGGCCGTGGACGAATGGTTCCTGAGTTCGAAAACGCTGCGTTCGGTCTTGAACCGGGAGAGATCAGCGATCTCGTGAAGACACCTTTTGGCTATCACATCATTCAAACCGTGGAAAAGGCAAGCACCGACGACGCATCCAAGAACGCACTTGCTGAATTCAACGCTCGTCTGGCACAATCGGATGCAGCGTCTGAGGAACTGGCCAACCAAGTAATGGCCGAAGCAACGGCAGGTGCGACCCTGGACGAGGTGGCTGAGAAGCATTCACTGCAAGTAGTGGAGAGCACCTATTTCGATCCAACGGGGACTGTTCCGGGCCTCGCCCTGCGGGGTGATGCGGTCAGGACGTTAGGAACCCTCGCAGAGGGCGATCTCTCGGGACCACATGCTGCAACGGGGCGCTGGGTAGTAGCCCAGGTGACCGAGATCTTGTCGGCACAGATTCCTGAGTTAGCCGACATTCGCGGTGACGTCGCTGAGGCGTATACGAAGGCCGAGGGCGAAAGGCTGCTTGAGGAGAGTGCGTTCGGCTTCTTCGAGGAGGCCGAAGCGGCTGAATCGTTTACTGAATTGGCCGGGGAGAAGTCGTACCAGGTGACCTCTACCGACTTCTTCAAGAAGGGTGCAAACATTGACGATAACCTCAGGTTTTCTCCTGATATCCACGAACAGGCTTTCGCGCTCGACGTGGACGGGATCAGCACGCCTGTAAGTGTCGCCGGGAAGTACATCGTGTTTCAGGTCGCGGAGAAAAGTGCTGTCGACGAGGAGAGGTTCGAGCGTGAAAAGCCGGACATGACTGAGCGGCTCACTCTGCAGAAGCGTACCGAGTTCTTTACCAGCTACGTCGAGAACCTGGTCGACGAACTTCGGAGGAATCAGGACATCGTCATTAACGAGCAGCTGATAAGTGATCTGACGAGTTAGTCATACTGCTGCGTTTGATGTGATAGATCCGTTCGCGTTAGACTGAATCACCTTACGTGTGGGGCTGTAGCTCAGTTGGAAGAGTACCTGAATGGCATTCAGGGGGTCGAGGGTTCGAATCCCTTCAGCTCCACCACAACAT
>JAUWTT010000316.1 GCA_030614585.1 Acidobacteriota bacterium | reverse complement strand
GATCACTTGGCTTCAATCTGTATTGAAAATGGATTTCAATTTCAACTCAAGATTCTACTCCAAAGTTTCCGTTGCGTCATCCTAATTGGCGAGAATCTCCGGATTCGAACTTCGAACTTCCGCTTTTCCGGTTTGAGCAACAGGGCCTTTAACGCGCTGGACTGAGGCGATATCATGGTGCCTATCGGACCGCAAGGAATGGATGAGTTCCTCTCCATTTGAGCATCCTTTTACAGGGAAAGGCGGGAGTAGTGGCTGGCGCGGGAAAACGAGATGAACACAGGATTAGAGTGCTTTCGGAGACCGCACTCTTTGGCAGGCTTTCTCCTGACGAGTTGACCCCGCTGCTCGAGAGGTGCCGTGAAGTCCATTTCGAGCCGGGCGATCTGATCTTCTCGGCAGGAGAAGTTTCTCGAGGTTTGTTTGTCGTTATGAGTGGGAGGACACGAGCCTTTCGCCATGGATCGGACGGGCGCGAACAGATCATTCATGAGGACGGTCCCGCTGCCACGTTCCCTGAAGTGGCAGTATTTGACGACGGGCCGTACCCCTCCTCCGTGGTAGCTGTCGAGGTGTCCGAGTTGCTTTTTCTGCCCAAGAACGAGGTGCGCCAGTTCTGCGTGAATCATCCAGCGGCAGCCCTTGCCGCTCTCAAGCTTCTCTCCGCGAGATTGAGGCGAACCACACGAATGGTGGAAGGCTTTGCCTTGAGGAACGTCAGTCAGAGAATCGGAGAGTATCTGCTCAACCGGGCACGGGAGCTGAGTGCCGGAGGTGAACTGCCCATGGAGTTCACACTAGCCCACACGAATCAGGAAATTGCCGATTCTGTTGGAACTGTGCGGGAAGTCGTTTCCCGGAGCTTTTCCAAGCTCCAGCAGTTTGGCTGGGTTGTCAAGACTGGAAGGCGAGTGTGCATTCGAAATTACGCTGCCTTGGAGGGGTATTCTCAGGGAGAAGATTCTGACATTTAGAGAATCTTTCGAGTTAAAGGCTGCAAGTACCTTTTACATTTCTACGACTTCTGCAACAATCTGCTCCAACACTCCAAGACTCCAAGACCGGAACCTACGACCAGCTGATAGCGACGAGCACAATGAAAGCCACTGTGAAGACAACTTCTGAATATCCGATTCTCTTGATGTTCAATTGCCGCTCGGAGTGGATCGTGTGCCAAAACGCTCTGCATATCACCGGGGCAAAAGCCAGAAACATCAGCCAGGAGATCCATCCGCTGAATGCAGCAGCCAGGAGTAAGGCGGTCTGGAGGGTATGGTAGACAATACAATCGCGAGCTCGACTCTTGAACAGTGCCGGTTTAAGGAACCTGCTAACGCGCATCTTTACATAGAAGATTCCGCTCGCGAAGTAGAGGACATTGAGGCTCCAGACGAGCCAGAAGGCGGCATCAATCTCGCCAAAACTGACGTAATAGGCTGAGGGCCCTGCCGACGTCAGTCCAACCACACCAATCAGTTGTCCAGGTACTGATCGTTCCTTGCGTCCGGCAGTGAGTTTCAGGTGGGTGCCCAGCAGCAGGGCAACGAAAAGCCCAATGGGCAGCAAGGTGAGCAGTCGATAGTGAAAAACAAGAATGGCGCCGGCAATAGAAACTGTGGTCAGTTCGATGGCCACCCAGAAGGCCCAGCGCTGCATCAGTTCGCGTCGCCCCCCGTGCTTGAGCGATCGGACCAGTTTAACGAGGGGCTCGTGAGCCAGAAACACTCCGGTCACGGCAAGCAGGAACAGCAGGAGCGGCAGGCTGAATGTGCCTGCAGCAGCGAGTCCTGTTAGAAAGGAGCCATAGAGGATGGCCCACGCTCCATGTTCGCGAGGTATCGGAATTGAACCTTTCATGTTCTGCTCGAGTCAGCCCTCAATTTGGCGGCTTTGGGCACGCTTTCGCAATGATCAAAGTCACTCATTCCCCCGTTGGTCAAACCACAGGCGGTCAATCGGGTTAGAATTTAGGTGGATTCCGTAGTTCGCTGCTTGGAATCTCGTTCTAACCCCCGACCGGGGCCGGGGCGAGCGGCTTGTATGGACTCGGTGAAAAAATGCACGAGTTGTCGATCGCAGAATCCATCATAACGGCTGTAGTACAGGAGATGGAAGAGCAGAGTCTCTCTTCAGTCTCTGTGATCGGTGTGAGAATCGGAGCTGTGAGCGGCGTGCTGCCTGATGCGCTCCTGTTCAGTTATGAGGTTGCCATTGGCGGGACCGCGCTTTCGGACACGAAGCTCGAAATCGAAAAGGTTCCCGCCGAGGGGAAGTGCAGGCACTGTGAAGCCCATGTGAGGTTGGGCGACTGCTCGTTCCTTTGCCCGAAATGTGGTTCCGGCGCAGTAGACCTGCGGAGTGGCCACGAACTCGAGGTTGCCTACATCGAAGCTGAAAGAAGTTGCGAGGGGGAGTCGGATGACGAGGTCGAATCATGAATGAGCGAATTCCCTTAAAGAAAAAGATACTCTCAGAGAATGACAGGTTGGCTAAAGAAGCGAGAGATGAGTTCTCGCATCACTCCGTGGTAGCGCTGAATCTTGTCAGTTCGCCAGGTGCCGGAAAGACGAGTCTGCTCGAAAGGACGCTACAGGCCCTTGGGAATGACATCAGGATAGGACTCATCGCCGGCGATGTTCAGACCGAAAATGACGCAACTCGTCTGATTAAGGCCGGCGGGGGTGAGATGGTTTGGCCGGTCGTGACAGGTGGAGCCTGTCATTTGGATGCCAGGATGATTATGCGGGTCCTGAAAGACGTCGATCTCGATCGGCTCGATTTACTGTTTATTGAGAATGTGGGCAACCTTGTCTGTCCCTCGAGTTTCGATTTGGGGGAGTTGATGAAAGTAGTTCTGATCAGCACAACAGAGGGCGATGACAAGCCCCTGAAATACCCCGCCATGTTTCGGCGTTCCGGACTCATGGTTGTGAACAAGACAGACCTTCTCGGGACGTCGGATTTTTCAATGCAGAGAGTCGTTGGCAATGCCAGGAGCATCAACCCTGACCTTGAAGTAATCGAAACTTCGTGCCGGACGGGAGTCGGGTTGGACAAGTGGGAAGACTGGTTGCGAGGTCTCCTGGCTTCAGGTCAGTAAGCAGGTTGGGCCAGTCGGCGGCCAAGGTCACCACCAAGTCACCAAGGTCACCAAGAATCACGGTTAGACCTTAGTGATCTTGGTGCCTTGGTGGTGACTCTTCAAACCGCCCTCATCTGGTTCGTCTGAGTGCTTTCCAATCCGGTTCTGCTCCTGCGGCAAAGCCGACGCAGTCCAGAGAATCAATCCTCAATTCGCCTGCTTTGATATCGATACGGACGAAATCCTGATCCTGGATATACAGGTCTGGATGAGCTTTTAGAAACGCCTCCTGCTCGATACGAGACAAGTCAGCCATTCCTCTGAAGAAGTGGTGCCCATTGCGCTCGAGGTGAGTGATGCCCAACGAGGTTGCCAATGCAAGATCCTGTTGGACATTGATGCCCGGCTGCGTCGTCAGATCTTCTCCTGACATAAAGAAGGTCTTCTCCTCTCTTTTGTTCCAGAGGGCGCACCGGGCCGCGTTAATGAAAGACTTATAGAGGCCCTTGCACTGCTTACTCGAAACTCCCAGATATCCCAGGCCGCGGGCCCTCGGGAACGCATCCAGGTCATTATCCGATTCATCAATGATTACCGGCTGCCGGGAGCTTAGTGTCGAGATATTCTGATCCAGGGCTGTCTGGCGTTTGATCGGCTGTTCGATGAAGAGAATCGATCTTATCAGGCGCTCAAGTTCGGGTGTCGCTTCCAGGGATGTCCAGAGTCTCTCGACACCCTCCAGATCGTCGAATTGTTCGTTACCATCGAGTGTTGCGAAATACGGTTCCTGGCTGCGGTCAAGAACCGAAGCGATTGAAATGAGACGTTCTCTGTCAGCTTCGACATCCCCGGATAGTTTGAGTTTGAAATAAGTGTTGCCGTAAAACTCGATCACTTCCTCGAGTGTTTCGGGAAGACCATCGTTCAGTCTCTGAGCCGGTTCCAGATCTCTATCGGCAATCGGATCCAGAAGCCCGACGGTATGGCGGGCATGGATTCGGTTGGCCGGATGCAGTTGCTGAAGAAACTGATCGAAGTCAAAACTCGCGAGCTCGGGCATACAGGCGGCCCCGCGGATTCCCGGCAAGTTGTTTCGAACTGCTTCGAAGAATGAAACCTGCTCAATCTTGCACACTGCATCAAGGATGGCTCGGTCTAGAAGAGCCGGACCGAAGCTGGCGACAAGAGAGTTGAGACCGTTCTTACGACAGGCAAGTATCTGCGGATCAAATCGATCCATGAATAGATCAAACGGCTTCATCCAGCTGCTTTCGGCCATGTATAGGAAGGCGGCGGTGGAAAGTGCGCTTCTCAGATCGTTCAGGTTCTCCTCATTCGTCAGGAGAGGGTTCTTGTCGAACCATTTCGGTGCCAGAGCTTCAGCAGAGACTCCCCAGCCTTCTGTTCCATTTTCCAAACGAATTCTGACTCGGGCAAATGCTTGAGGTTCCTCGGTCAGCGTGATTACACCGAATCGAAAAGGGAGCCGCAGGACGACGTTGCGTTCGTAGAATTGGACCTCGAGAACTCTTAGCTTGGACATGGTGATTTCTCGATCATAACAGAACTGTTTTGGGCGCTGAAGACCTTCATCTGATGGAGGCCATCGAAGAAGTTTGTTGCGCAGAGGATTGCTTAAGAAGCCCGCGTTGTCGCCCAAATCCTTATGCCAAATCACCCACCAGGTATCGCTGCTTCTGGAAAATGACCCATTGGGCCCCCCGACTTCAAAACGCGTTTTCCAAGTGGTCACTTCGCCCAAATCCGAAGCTCGAAGCTCGAAATCCGAAACAAGACTCAATCTCAAGCAGTCAAGGACAAATGCGGGTTTCAGCTTGGACGGGCACTGGTTCAGATATTGCAATAGAATGCTAAGTTGAGCGAGTGCTCTGACTTGAATGGTAGGTGATTAGTTTATGTCTCCCTCCAGTCGTGCCAAGTGGCCCCGGATAAGGAAAGCCCTGATTTCGGCCGTGATACTCGTGGCTGCGGCTGCTGTCATGGTAACTGTGGCAAGGATGCCCGGCCGGACTGAAGACCTTCCTCCGAAGCAAGTGCCACCGGTCAACGTTGAGGTTGTTCAAATTGAGGCGATTTCACGGATGCCTGACATTCTGGAGTTGCCGGCCACACTCGAGCCGAATCGTGTGGTGCACGTTCCCGTTGAGTTAGCCGGCAAGATTGAAGAAGTCTTTGTAACGGAAGGCGAGGCAGTCGAGAAGGGGAAGGTGATCCTCCGGTTGGACACAGCGCTCCTCCAGGCTGAATTCGAGCGAGCAAAAGCTCAGGAGGAGTTTGACAAACGGACCCGTGATCGATCGATGGAACTACTCGAGAAAGGGGTTCTCAATAAAAGTCAGGTCGAAGAAGTCGCGGCTCGAGCAACAATCAGCGCGGTTGCCCTGGAT
>JAUWTT010000323.1 GCA_030614585.1 Acidobacteriota bacterium | reverse complement strand
CGCCAGTCCAGGCCGCTCTGCGGAAAAAAGGTTATCGAATCGAGTTCAGAAACCAGATCGGTGACGCCCACTGCATTATGGTTGAACCGAAGACAGGGATCTATTTAGGTGCTCCAGACTCGAGGAGTGGGAGTAAGGCGAGCAAATACTAGGGAAATGTCAAGTGTCAAGTGTCAAATGTCGAATGGTCTTGGGCCCCGGGGAAGTACGAAGTGCGAACGACGAACGACGAACGGCAGGTCCCTTTGCGTTCTTTGCGCCTTGGCGTGAGGCCTTGTTTATTTCACGCAAAGCCGCCAAGTTCGCTAAGGGTTGAGAGGGCGTTGTGACCAGGTCGGTGCCGAGAAAGGCAATACACTCTTTGCGTTCTTTGCGCCTTGGCGTGAGACGTGTTTATTTCACGCAAAGCCGCCAAGTTCGCTAAGGGTTTTAGAGGACGTTGTGACCAGGTCAGTGCCGAGAAAGGCAATACAACTCTTTGCGTTCTTTGCGCCTTGGCGTGAGGCCTGTTTATTTCACGCAAAGCCGCCAAGTTCGCTAAGGGAGAAAGCCTATCCAGGGTAGGCTTACGATTACGATCACGATTAGGATCACGAGCACGAACGAAGATACAAGCCCGAGGTCTCAAACCCATGACCTCGATTCTACCGATCACCGATAACCGATCACCGATTACCGATCACTCCCTCACTCCCCTAAATCGCTTCTCTCCAGGCCCAATCGGACCATTTCTTTTCTTCTCGTTAACTGCGGGAATCGTTGTAGCGCCTCATAGCGGACCAGGCCGGTGACAAGGCCAGCGCCGAGGAGCAGTATAAGAAAGACTCCGATGCCCAGAATCGCCTGGGTAATCAAGCCGAGGAAGGTGATATTCTCCGCGCTCGGGTCCCGTTTCTTTTCATACAGCCACTTGATTTTGGCGGTGTATTCGACCTTCAAGAGAATGTCGCGCGCACGCTCCTCGGGTCCGATAAAGATACCGATAACGACACCAGCCCGCTTCAGATAAACGCCTTCGGCTGAAAAGAAGCCCTGAAGCCGGTTCTGTAGCCGAATCAAATAATCCTCAGCCAAGGCGTGTGTCGGGTACCCGACCAAAAACAGGGAGTGGTTTCCCGGTTCATATTGAGCGAAGGCAATTTCAATCCTGTCTTGAAACCCTATCTCCTTGAGGAGAGGTTCGGGGAAGTGTTCATTGAGCGAAAGGGCTTCCGCACCCAGGTAAAAACGAGTGGATCCTGGGACAAGCTGTTCTTCGGGCAGATGGGAGACGGACACGGGCAGGAGGTTCTCGGTCTTGATGACCTCGACAAAGTCACTGATGATCCCGGTAACGATCTCTTCGGTCAGTCTGGAACCTGCCCGGGGACGAACGTGGCAGAAATAATACCCTCTCCAGAAGATGGCCTCGGAGGGACTGAAAAAGGCTCCTGTGGGAACATCCATTCTGACAAGATCCGATTCAGGTGTGAGTTCCGGCCACAGTGTGAATAGCTCGTAGGCCCCCAGCGGGTCCGTCATCTGGAACACATCGAGTCGAAGCCGGCCTCCGTCGTTCCTGCGAACTTCCCAGGAGGAAAAACCCTGAAACTCCGCTTCTACAAGGATTGGAGCTGAGAAGGGTTTCAAACGAGTGTCGTCACTTGGAGAATCGATCTCCGACTGCAGGGAAAAACGGTACCCGTCCAGATCGGAGAAGAATGCCTGGATAGAGGGTTCCGCCTGAACACCTTCAACGCAGAGAAGTATGAGTAAGGAGAGTAACAGTTTTCGCCACATTATCGATATCAACGGCCGGTGGCTGCTGACACCGCGCCCGCAGCGGGCAGTGTCCCCAACGACCGAAAATAGGATTCTACGCCTTTGTA
Organism: Acidobacteriota bacterium; assembly: GCA_030614585.1. Classification (GTDB taxonomy): domain Bacteria; phylum Acidobacteriota; class UBA6911; order RPQK01; family JAPXNP01; genus JAUWTT01. The sequence goes on along the minus strand of JAUWTT010000323.1, from coordinate 3,549 downwards.
AAGCGCTTCGGCTACTTGAACGTGTGCTTCAGCGCTTCGGTAGTATGTTTCATCGCTAGGGTTACTGATAAACCCGATTTCGGTGAGGATGCTTGGCATGTTGGAGCCGATGAGCACAATAAAGGGGGCTTGCTTGACGCCCCGGTTCTTCTGCCGAGGGCGTTCCTGCAATAGTTCGGAGAACAACTCCGTCTGGACGGCGTGAGCCAGGTCTCGGGATTCCTGGTTGTAGTCCTCCATCGCGATTTTCTTCAACAGGTCTTCTAACTCTCGGATATTTCTCTGAGAACTCGCGTTTTCCCGGCTTGCCACTTCGCGCTCTGCATCGCTGGTGGCGAAACTAAGAACATAAGTCTCAATTCCCGAAGCCCTTCTGTTCCGACTGGCATTTGCATGGATCGAGATGAAGAGGTCGGCTCCCTGCTGGTTCGCAATCGCCGTTCTTTCCTCGAGCGGAACGAACTTGTCGCTGTCGCGTGTGAGGATAACCTCAGTGTTCAGCCGGTCCTCGAGAAGATCACGCAGCTTCAACGCGACACTCAAGACGAGATCTTTCTCTCTCAAGCCCGAAGGTCCGATCGTTCCAGTGTCTTTGCCGCCGTGACCCGGGTCGATTACGACCTTGCCCACCTTCAGGCCGAGGGTCCGCGTCAGAGTCCAGTCACCATTTGCCGTAGGTGTCGGTGAAGTCCCGGAGCCGGGCGGCGGCGCGCTACCTGAGGGTGAGGGGGGCGGCTGGCCGGAGGAAGCTGACTCGACTTCACCTTCCGGCCCTCTTGAAGCACTCTCTCTGGTAGGGCCCCGGGTGTCGATGACAATTCTGAAGGGATCGTAAAGTGCAAAAACCGTATGCTGACTGATCTTCTCAAAATCAAGCACAATACGGATCACTCCCGGGCGGTTCTCAGCGACCCTGATCTTGGTAATGAACAAACCATTAACGTCGTATCGCTTACTGATCATTTCGTCAGAGGCGTAAGTTGAGTTGAGGTCGAAATAGATTCGATCTGGATCCGACAAAATGCTCTTCTCGAAGTTCACCTCTCGGTCGAGTTGCAGCACGACGCGTGTGTAGTCTTCGTTTGACCAATAGCGCACTTCTGAAAGCGTAGCCAGTTGACCCGGATTGGTTTTCACTGCAGCCGTTTTAGCGGGAGGAGGTGGGTCCGGTTTGGGATTTGTAAGCTCACCTGCACGCTCTAAAGCAGCGCGCTTGTGTTTAGTCAGGGGGTATTCGTTTGCTACAAACTCATAGTAATAAATGGCACGTCGTTTGTAGTAATCGCTGTCATACCGCTCCGCCATCTCATCATAGAGGGCTGCTACAGCATAGATCGAGTCATCGCTGCCTCCAAAGGTAGGGTCGTGGTCGACAACGAGTCGATAGAGAAAGACAGAGTGCTTGTACTGCGCCCGGGTCCGTTTGTCGCTCGGCCTTTCCATCAACCACTCGTGATACTCAGTAGCCTTCTGAAAAGCCTTGCGAGCCGCATTTCGATCACCGGACAGGGCGAAACACGTCACAATAACCAAGCACATCAAACCTGTTGATAAGAAGTGTGTACCACGCATTTATCGTTTAATTGACGTACGAGTATTCAATTCTACGCAATTCTCCCATTGTCTGAGTCTCGCTCAGTATATTTTACAGGACTGTCATGGGTTGGGGGCTCACCACCAAGTCACCAAGGGCACCAAGGGGAGAAGGTTCTTGCTTCTTGGTGCTCTTCGTGTCTTGGTGGTGAATCCCCGGGCCCCAAGCCCCAAGACGCAAGACCCATGACCCCCAACCCCTTGCCCTGTCGCCTATTGATGTGTACTCTCAGTCTGACTATGGACGAAAGAGCATTCTGCGACGAATCCAGAACTACTAAGCCGGCAACTTTGAGCTGCCCATCGTGCCGACAGAGCGACACTTATCAGTTGCACTGGCTAGTGCGGAGGAAGAAGAAGCGACTGCCACAGCGAGGGGACCAGCGGGCGCAGGCCCGTTTCGAGAAGTTCCAGAGCTATATGCTGCTGCTTGATGATGTTGTGACCTGCCAGAACCCGCGCTGCCGTCGAAGAATTGAGGTCTCCGGCATCAAGACGACCGCTTTTCTCATGGATTAGCCCGGAGGATCTAAACCACTAAGACACCAAAGGCAAGGGTCAAGGCAAACTTCTACTTGGTGATCTTGGTGCCTTGATGGTTAGTCCGGGATGTTGGTGAACAGGACCCTTCCGTGGGCGTCTACGGTACGGAAGACTCTTCGGTTGCGTCGCGTCGGTTTGGCGTCTTCTTTCTTACTCGGCGGATCTTCGCCCACGATTGATCGAACTTTCTGAACATATTGCCTGGTCTCACTGTAGGGAGGAATGCCGTCATATCGCTTCACCGCATTCTCGCCCGCATTATAAGCAGCCAGAACCAGATCCAAGTCATCGAAGCTCTTCATCAAGTGGCTAAGAAACCGAACGCCTCCTTCGATATTCTCAGCAGGGTCGAATACGTTACTGACTCCAAATCGTCGAGCGGTATCGGGGTGGAGCTGCATGAGTCCTTTGCAGTCCTTCACTGACACGGCGGAGGGATTGTAGTTGCTCTCAACCTTGATAATGGCCTGCACCAAGCCCTCGTCGACTCCATATTTCGAGGCAGATTCCCTGATCATAGGGTAGAAGTTTGCCGCCTTAGCAAATCTGGGACCTGCTACCGGGGCCTTGGGAGACACTCGGTTAGTGCCGACATTGGTCCACACTCTCACGCCGTTTGCATCTACGTAGGAGTAGATGCTTCCGGCTGAGACTGACGAAGTCAACAGCAGCAGAATTAGTGGAATGAACCTCATATTTCTCTGTTATGATGTCGCAACGGTCTGAAAAGTCGAAGTGATCCAAGACACAAAATCGCAGCCGCATTATATTCAACAACTTACGGGAATTACAAGCTGACGCTTTAGCTTTGTCCTGTAGCGCCGTCTTCCTCCAGGGTGCGGTTTGGGCTTATATTGAGCCTGTCAAGCCACTTCAGTCCCCGTCATTTTCATGCTCCGCTTGGGAGCTATCGGACTGCTCTTGACGCCCTCTCGAGAATCGCGTACCGGCCTACTTGCAGTGTCCTCCTCTGTTGCATCTCAAGGAGCAGCAATCAGTGTTGAAATTGCATGGTCCGCCTTTCGGTTGGCAGATGCAGTTTGGGTCAGCGTAACAATCCGGGTCGTCGCAGTCGCTATCGCCGTCGCAATCGTTGTCCATTCCGTCAGTGCAACTCTTTTCATTCGCCGGCGGGTCGCCGCAGTCCGGATCACAGCTGCATTGATCTTCACCCGGATCGCACGCGCCGTCTCCACACACTGGCTCAGGGCCGCAGTCTACCTCGCAAGTGAATGTGTCCTCATCACCTTCACAAATGAGATCGCCACAGCAGTAATAACCGGCAGGGAGCTCACTGCAAGAATAGCCTGCCTCGTTACAGCGTCCGTCGTCACACCCTACTCCGTTCACCCCGTCGCCGCAACAGTATTGTTTCTTTTCCGCACCTCTTTGTTTGCCCCTGCAATCCGTCGG
>JAUWTT010000238.1 GCA_030614585.1 Acidobacteriota bacterium | reverse complement strand
TTCCTCTCGTCAAGAGTAGCAAGGGTGGCAAGGGCCTCGTCCAGGATCAACAAATCCACGTCCCGTTCGTCATTTCCGAGGAGCCCCTCATCGAGCGTCACCCGCAAAACACTTCCTCCTCGTTTCTGTGCCTTACGTCTGCGCGCATAATCCACTAGAATACGGCGCATCTGTCGTGCAGAAACTGCGAAGAAGTGGGAACGATCCTGCCACTCCAGCTCGTTCAGATCAGCAAGTCTCAGGTATGCTTCATTGATCAGCGCAGTCGTGTCCAGCAGGATTTCGGCACGTTCTTTGGCAATATATATATGGGCTAGACGATGAAGCTCGTCATAGACGATAGGGATGAGTTGATCGAAGGCTTCTTTGTTACCCGAACCCCACGATCTGAGAAGCCGTGTGACATCGGAGCGGCTCGCATCAGTCATTTAAGCAAGAATCTCCCCGCAGAACAACAGTCGAGAACTACGTAACCCGCGCTATCTCCGAAGCATGGATCTGAATCCGCTCGATCGCCCCCACGATCTGGCTAACGTCCTGTTCACTGCCCAAAAGGCAGCGCTGTGAGAAGAACAGCCCTTGCCCGGAAAGCTCATCAGTCGCCGGGCACACATTCTCTTCGCGGTAACGCTTCATTCTTTCCGGCGAATAGAGCCGTCTGTAAGGTCTCGAGTTGAAAATCTTTTCGAGAAAAGGTTCTTTGTTCAACGGTTGATATCCTGCACCACAGGATATCCCCTCACGACGAAGCGCTCGAAGGAATCCAGAACGCGTCAAACCGGCGAAATGGTGAGAATCGTATCTGGCCATATAGATGTAATAAGTGTTTCGCGTACAACTCTTGTACATACGAGCAGGTTCGATGCCCGATACCTCCTTCAAGAGTGAGTCCATCAATCGTGCATTCTGTTCTCTTCGGATGCACTGCTCCTCGAAGCGGGTTAGCTGAGCGGTCAGCAGCGCAGCTTGAAACTCAGTCATTCTGAGATTAGTTCCCTGGTGCTGGTAGCCTTCCCGGGTTCCGGTGAGTCGATCCCGGCCGTTGTTCTGGAAAGAGTGAATCCGGTCATAGAGGTCGTCTCGACTTGTGACAATCGCGCCCCCTTCTCCACACGGGAGAATCTTCGACGACTGGAAGCTGAAACACCCGATATCTCCGATTGCCCCCACCTTCTGACCATTCCACTCGGCGAAGTGGGCCTGGCAGGCGTCTTCGACCACCGGAATGCTATGCTGCCCAGCGACCTTCATGATTTCTCCCATATTGGCAACATTTCCTCCCAGATGGACCGGCAGGATACAGCGAGTGTTGGGGCCAATAGCACCTTCTAGCTTTGCAGGGTCAATCTGTTGAGTTTCGATGTCAGTATCGACGAAAACCGGCAGGGCAAACTGTTGAATCACCGCATTGACCGTGGCTACAAAGGTATAGGGAGGGACAATTACCTCGTCCCCGGGCCCCACTTCCAGAGCGCTCAACGCCGCGTAAAGAGCATTCGTACCGTTCACCACTCCGGTAACATGTTTTGCGCCCAGGGCTTCAGCCCACTTCTTCTCAAAGCCGGTGGTGATGGTCCCGTACAGCCGGCACCACTTCTTTTCGCGTAAGGAGTCTAAGAACATCTCCTCATCGACCTTTTTATATATCGGCCACTCGGGGAACGGCTCGGTTCGGGCGGGTGTGCCTCCCAGGATCGCCGGTTTACCCGAAATGCTCCCTGAAACGCCTGGAGTCGGAACGCCCGGACTCGACGAGGTGGAATAAGCCACACCAGAGGCGAGAGTCCCCGATGCTGTTGCCATTACGAACTCTCTCCGAGAAAGTGAGGTTGTCTTCATGGTTCTGTTCTCCTTACAGCCGCCGGTTTACAACGGCGGAATTGGATCAAGCTTACCATGCCGTTTGAGAGGGGTCACGACGTAGATTTCAGCGGACCCGGCCCACCTTACTCTTACAGGTTCACTTTCACGCCAAGGCGCCAAGCCCGCTATGAAAGACTGGGGCCCTCGAAGCTAATCCTCGAACACGAGCACGAATTAAGATACCAATCCTCAAGCCCCAGTTACGCTGTAGCTTTCGGCCACAGGAGTGGAGTATGGAGAAAACCCGGTCAGGGACTGATCGTCGTTTCTTCCTGGAGAACGAAACGAAACTTTTGTTCAACAGCGAATTCCAATTCCTTTCCCTTGGTCGCCATTGAGACTGTTGCGCCTGCCCCGCCGCCAACAGCTGCGCCTATTGCAGCGCCTTTGCCACCTCCGGCAATTGCTCCCACCAGGGCACCAATCCCAGCACCACCGGCTACTCTCCGCCCAGTCTTACCCTTTTCCGATTGAGCCTCGAGCGAGAGTAATTCCGTCTTGAAGGGAGTCTCTTTCTCATTGATCACCAGGGCTACCACGACCATGGACATTTTGGCCACGCCGCTGGTTCGGCCCGATGCTTCAACATTGACCAGTTTCCCAACTGCCACAGTGCCTGCAGGAACTGCAGTTCGACCATCAATAACCACCGGCTGGTCCACTATGGCCTGGAAACTCTCGTCCGTTTGGTTGGTAGCTGAGCTCAGGGGCTGAGCCAACCGGATCTCCACCTGGGTCCCGGCCGGGACGATTGCAACATCGGTGGAGGCAACCGGAGCATTGTAGACGTAATCGAAGTTCTCAACCAGCAGCTCAAGGCCCCTTGCCGGATAAGCCACAGTCATTCTGGCTACATAGTTCGGTCCTCCATCAGGGATCCCTCTGAAGTCTCCCCTGATATAAAGATCGGCTCCCTTGTGTTTGGCCTCGACCTCGACCCTGTCCGGCCTGTCGTTCTTGACTCGAATCTCGACCTGGTCACCAGACTGAAGGAAGTTTTCACCCTCGATCCGGAGAGTTCCAGCTCCAGCGCCCTTGCCTTCCCAATAGGAGGCTTTCTGTTGCAAGAACGTGCGGATCCTGAGGGGATTCGGCTGGGTATACGCAAAGCCGCGGTCAACCAGGTTACGTGACTCCGTGGCAAGCTCACTACTGATTTCGCCGTCTCCACCCAGCGGAGTCTTCTGCATTTTGCCATCAATGTCGTAACGCACCTTTTCCAAACGCGTGGCCACGACCTTCCCCTGCTCACGGACTTCAACGCGCTTGGTCCAGCTATATGACCTTAATTCCTTCGCATTCTCGGCAATCCGCTGACTGAAATCCTCAGACTGTTGAGCTATCGCAGGTGTCAACAATGCTACGACACAGACGCAGACTCCAAGGAGGATCGAGAGTCTTGTCAAATCCCTCTTACTCATCTCACACTTTCCTTTCTGAACAGATCTTTTTGGCGCCCCATTTTGAGGCTGAGAAGCATCGAATCATCTTCTTGATACTTCGATGCAGCATGGAACGAAAAGATTCAATAGGCAGTTCCACAGGTGCCGATCTGGAAACCCGGAGACTGACTATCGCAAAATCCACCAATCCCGTTTGATTATGGCATTTACCCGCCGCCTTTTGCACAGTCCTGGCCCTGAGGTCTCAGCGGACACGCCGACGCTGCCTGTCAGGCTTGGGCTCAACCGCAAAGTAATTGCGGATACCTTTGTCGGGCTCACCCCAGGCAAAGTCGATCCGGATCACATCTACAAAAGGAATCAGCAGCCGGAGCCCAATACCAATTCCACTTATAAAATTATCGTAAGTGAATTCACTGCTGTCACTCCAGGCGATACCGAAATCTGAGAAAACCGCGAATTGCAGTCCCGTATAAAGGCTGAACCCTTTGATCTTGAAGGGCCTTCGCTTCATCAACTCGTATCTGTACTGGATGGTGTTGATGAACTGGTTCTTCCCACTTGACGAGCCCAGAGTCCATCCTCGAATAGTGTTGGAGCCTCCCAGATCGAATTCGAGATAAACTGGGATATCGATGTCCACTTGCCCTGTCCTGAAGGTGGTCAGAGAGAACAGATCCAGATTGTGCCGGTCCGCAAGAGGTTGGTATCTACGCACATCAATGATGTATGTCCAAAAGTTTCCCTGGCCTCCAAGAAACTCACCGCTTTTCCCGAGAACAAACTCCATCCACCAACCCAGATGGGGATCCGACTCTAGATCCCGACTGTCGTAGCCTATGAAGAAATCCAGACCTGGGATGTGGTCCGTATTAGTGGGCGAAAGTGTGATTCCGTCCGTGGCGCTGTTGACAGACAGGAAAGTGAAGTCTCCACCGATACGGCCTTTCTTTCCCAGATAATGACCCACCTGCACGTCAAACGCATTTGAAACTTCCTGAAAGTCGTCTATCTCATTGAACCTATCCATGTAGGTGTATTCGCCGATATAGCGCAGGGGATGCCCAACAGTCCATGGGCTTTCCAGCTTAGCATTGTATGAAGTTGAGCCTCCAAACCGGGCGGAGGCCGAAAGCGAGATCGCTCTGCCGAACAGGTTGAGAGCCTTGACTCCGGGACCGGCCGAGACTCCGTTCTCTTCGCTCACATCGAAGCTGAGAGTCGGCAGATATGGGAATATCTCCACCAGAGTCACCTCGAGAATCACGCCTTCGCCGTCTTCAATGGCTTCAATTTGGATTGAGGTGAAGATTCTCAATCGATCGAGATTCAACTTGTCATTATGAACATTCTCTTCGGTGTAAGGCTCACCTACCTTGGATGCCAACTCCCGAGTGACCACCTTCTCTTTGGTGTGCTTCAGGTTAGTGATCCGGATCTCTTTGACGATCTTGCCGTAAAGCGACGCATCAGCGGCGGACAAAACCAGGGTGAACGACAACCAGGCGTTCAGGACAACGAAGCCGACTCCACCCAGTCTAAGAAGCGACCTGATTTCACTTTTCCCCAAAGGTAAACAGCTCATGTTTCGGAAAGACCCCACATCTCGCATCAAGACTCACTCAGAGTCTACTCGATACACCTGAGACAGGAGGTGCCCAGAGATCTCTTTCCATTCCGCGTCAAGTTCAGAGGAACACTCACGTTTCTCTGCTCTTCGATACCAGAAGCGTGCGTTCGCAAGATCACCTTCAGCACGATGCAGGTAGGCATGGACCCAGGATCCACTAGTACTGTAAACCGCTTGGGAAATATGATGAGCCCTGTCCCAGTCGCCCTTCTTATCCCACCAGAGTGCCTTGAGAGCCTCGGGTAATGAGGCAGGGGGTTCCTCCTCATTTTTTGCCGATTGGATAAACTCATCTAACGTCATTGCGGAAACCTCCGAGTCCAATGATGGTAAGCGTTCCTAAGGATACGTGGGGCCTGTTCGGCTTTCAAGGGGGCAGTGGTGTCCCGGTTCTGAATGGCCTGCGCTTCCCAGATCGCCTCATTATCCAAAGCCGGTCGTTTTGGCCTTCATTTGCCAGGGACAGGCCTGAGTAGCCACTCAGACTTTAGGAACTGGATAGTCCACGACTTTCGTGTTACACTATTCTAGTGTTATGAAGAACGTTACTATCACACTCGATGAGAAGGTCGCTCGCTGGGCTCGGATTCGGGCAGCCGAGGAAGATACCAGTGTTTCCCGCCTGGTCGGTGAAATGCTCCGTGACAAGATGCTTGATGACAACGCTTACGAGACGTCCATGCATGCTTACCTTGCCCAATCTCCTCGGGAGCTGAAGAAGAAAGGGCAGACTTACCCTGATCGTGAAGAACTCCATGACCGGCACAGTCTTCGTTGACACAAATGTCTTGGTCTACAGCCGGGATGCGTCCGAAGCTCAGAAGCAAGGACAAGCTATGGCATGGATGACCCATTTGTGGACCGAACGGTGTGGCCGGTTAAGCTACCAGGTCCTCAACGAGTTCTATGTGACAGTCACACAAAAGCTCCAACCCGGCATGGACCGTCAGAGTGCACGCGAAGACGTGAGATTCCTTCTAGCATGGCGCCCGATAGCTGTGGATGCCAATGTTATTGAGGGTGCGTGGCGAATCCAGGATCAGTACAGTATCTCCTGGTGGGACGCTTTGATCGTTTCAGCCGCACGAGTGGCTAACTGCAGCTACCTCTTGTCGGAAGACCTTCGGGAAGACCAGACCATTTTAGGGATCAAGATTATCAACCCCTTCCATACTGAGCCTGAAACAATAAGAGCTGGATGAAGCAGATCGGCCGGATGCCGGATGCCGTTAAAATTGTCCCGTTTTCAGCCTGACATATTCTTGGTGGTTGCATTTACCCGGGCTAAATGAGGAGTTGGAGGCGGCGAGCGGATTCGAACCGCTGAATAAAGGTTTTGCAGTTGCCTCCCAAAAGGCTACCAGACATTACCATAACTTAACTTATTAAAAGACTTACAGCCCGGACTCGCAGATCGAAAATTACCAGGAATTACCATGAATTACCACCTTTTTAGAGCCAAAATGGGAGAAAAACGGGAGGACGACATCGGTCAAAAAAACCGGTTGAAAAACTGCCCGCCATAGACTTGGCGGCTCAGTGCCCTCTACACGACCCTTCGATATATTCAATACCCGGGTTAACGAAGG
>JAUWTT010000133.1 GCA_030614585.1 Acidobacteriota bacterium | reverse complement strand
GGTGTGAGTCCCAAGGTGGTAACTAGATCCACCGTGATCGGCCCTTTATCGCATCACTATGGCCCCGCAAACCGTTCTTCAGTCGACTCAAAGCGTCCGTAGCTGTGGCGTTCACAAGGGATCGAGCTGTGGAGCTTACACGCAAGTAAAGGGGGATAGGAGATGTCAAGACAAAGAGTGTGGATATCTATCTGCCCTTGGATGCTCGGGAAGCACCGAACAAGACTTTCTTGGCCGATGGCGATGCAGCAACTCGAAGAGCTGGTTGCGGTCATTGGAAAAATGTGGTTGGGTTCCTTCTGTGTTGAACCCGGAACATCCGGTCAGCAGCGTCTGGGAGGGTATTGACGTTGTTCGTCGCGCCAGGAGTGAGCGCTTTATCAACTTCATTGAACGGGACGGGAGAAATTGAGCGTCTTTCTATTGCTCCCTGGAAGTCGAGAATCTAGAATCACCTGGGGGTATGCTTCTGCTAACCGTGATGAGGAAGTGAAAATGCGAGAATTTTGCAGGAAAACGTTAGATGAACTGAGGGCTCTCGATAGTCCCACGGTTTCAAATGCGATTGAAGGTTTCAAAATTCGTCCCAGGACGGGAGGATACGCGGGGTTTGATCTGCGCTGTGTGTTTCCCGAGTTGGGCACAACCTTAGGCTACGCGGTCTCGTGCACAGCCGATAGCACGACAGAAGGGCGGCCTGATCCGAAGGGCCTGTACCCTCTCTGGGAAGCAGTGGAAGCTTCCCCCAAACCCGCAATTCTGGTGATCAAAGACATCGGTCAGGATCGGACGCGTTCTTGCCATCTTGGAGAGGTCATGGCGACGACTGCAAAGGCTCTGGGGGCCGTGGGCTGTGTCAGCGACGGGGGGCTTCGAGATATTTTGGAAATTCAGCAGTTGGGAGAGTTCCAGCTGTTTTGCCCCGGCTTTGTGGTCTCCCACGGAAATCCGGTGATCTGCGATGTGGGGTTGGAAGTCACGATCAATGGAGTGACGGTGAGGCCTGGAGACTTACTTCACGGTGATGTCAACGGCCTGCTGGCTATTCCGGATGAGATCGCAGAGCAAGTGGCTGCCGAGGCTTATCGGGTCCGTGCCATGGAAAAGGAGATTCTCGACTTCGTCAAATCTCCGGACTTCACTTTGGATGGGCTCCGCCGGCTCAACGAAAACTTCCGTCATTGACAGTGCCGAGCAAGCGGTCAGGCCGGACCTGGTCGGGGGGGCACAAATCGCCTTTCAGGGTAGCGGTTGGTCTAGACAGGGCAACTCGGATTTGGTTTTTGACCAGGGGGAGAATTCCATGATACTGGATACACTGAACAATCTGGCAAAGTATGAGGGGTTGAAGATCGGCATTGCTGAAGCTTTGGAGTTCCTTGACCAGCCAGGTCTGGCGGAACTTCCCGACGGCAAGTACGAGATTGCCGGGGATAAGGTCTATGCGATCATTGCGCGCGAAAACGGGCGGAAGGTTGAGGATGGGGAATTGGAGGCCCACCGCAAGTACATCGATATCCAGTATGTCATCAGCGGCGACGAATCGATGGGCTGGAAGAACCGCGAGGGACTAGTCCACTCGAAGGATTACGATGAAGAGCAGGATCTCGAGTTTTTCCAGGGAGAGCCGGAGAGCATCGTCCGTGTTCCGCCCGGATCGGTTGTCGTGTTCCTGCCAGCCGATGCGCATCTTCCACTTATTGGAAATGGACCGATCCATAAGGTGGTGGTGAAAGCGGCGGTGGGTTGAAACAAGAAAAGTGAGACCTGCATCCCGAAATGCTCTTTAGGTTTCACTCTTTCTGTTTCACGTTTCAGTCAGAAGCTGTGCCCGAAGAGGAACTTGAATCGGCCTTTCCCGCCTTGCCACTACTCGTCGGTGGTAATCGGCTATGCATTGTCGAGATGCAGGGGGAAACCCCGGCAGGTCGAACCGCATGGATCTGGTTCCAGACCGGAACCGTATACTCCACCGTAACAACCGCCGAAGGAACTAGTATTAATTAGCAGAATTGACTTCATGTCCTCCGGAATATAGATAGAAAAGAAGGATATCACTAAACAATTGAGGTGAACGATGGGACATTATTCAATCTGCAAAAGGAATCTAGTTTTTCTGGCATTGTTTCTTACCTTTATTCAATTCCAGGCATGTAGTACAGATAATGCTCTTCCGGCAGTTGTAACAGCACAATCCGAGTCTCCTAAGAGTGGCTCACCTCTTGATGAGCTCCCGGCGCACATCTGCCAGATCACAACCTTTGGAGAGCGGCCCGACTGGTCTCATGACGGCAAACGAATCCTCTTTATGGAGAAGACTTTCGGTGACGTCTATGAGGTGGAGCTCGAAGCCAAGGTCATACGCCCGCTGACGCATCACTTCTTCCACGAAGGCTTCCTTAGGGCCTTTTATCTCAGCAACGGCGACATACTGCTTCAGGGAGCACGCCGTTTTGACTCCGAAAATCCGTGGCCAAGCCGACATCAGGACCAGCAAGAGCTCTGGGTTTTGAAAAGGGATCTGTCTGGACCGCCGACCCCACTCGGACGGACACTCTTTGAAGGTGCTGCGGTCTCTCGGACACGTCTGCGAATCGCATGGTCGCAGGATGTGACCAACGCGGACTTGGATAACGAGTTGTACCCTCACCTTGGCGGCACCTTCTATATGGCGGACATCCAATACACGGAAGGTATCCCGCAGCTCACGAACATCACGAGGATTGACAAGCAGATGCCTTTTGAAGGCGAGTATGAAACCCAGAATTTCCGCCCACCGGATGAGAGCGAACTGATCTTCGCTGTCTATCACTTCCGAGGCGAAGACCGTTCCGCCGTTCGGACAGTGCCCGATGACCGGCTCGAGGCGCTCGGGCCCGGCATCGAGACCGACAGCCAGGGGCGATCCGATGAGCGTACCGAAACGATGGGTGTCGATATCGCAACTGGAAAGGTCACGAATTATTCAAAAGCTCCCGGCCAGATCGACGAACCCGAGGGCGTTTTCCCTGACGGCAAGCACACTCTGATTGAATGCGATGCTCACTATCCGAAGGGTCCCAGCTTCCACGACATCTACAAACTGGCGCTGGATGGCTCCGGCCGATCTGAGCGGCTCACCACCTTTTCTGATTATCCTGGTTTCAAGGCTACCAACCCTGTGGTGAGCGACGATGGCAGGTATGTTGCGTTCCAATACGCAAAATACGGTGACCCTGGAGGGACGGGGAGAGGGATTCTAATCTTTGATCTGATCCGTTACGAAAGGGAAACAAGCAGGTGAGTCGGAGAGAGGACCGAGGTTGTTCTGCAAGCCTTCTTGGAGTGAATCAGCTCCGCTGCTTCCAGGCACTGTCCCCGGGAAACTCTTTCAGGGAGAAGCCGCCCGAAACGCAGTCAACCGATTGGACTGACCAAGCCGCTCCAGGCACTTGCGTTGCAAGCACCCGGTCGCGGTCAGACCCACAACATTTCAATTAACTGGAGGGGGAGTCCAAATCGTGGCTCCAATGTAGCGTTCCGGACCTGTAACTGGATCGTTGAAGTAGTAGACCACGACGACTTTGCCGTCGGGACGCTGCACAACTCGTGGATAGCCGAGGTCCTTGCTCGCGCCATCATCCCGCAGCACGATGTCCTCGCTCCAACTGTGCCCCTTGTCACTGCTGAGCTTTGCCCGAATGCTGAAGGGTTCTCCACGGAAGCCATAGATGAGGCAAGCCCGGCCATCCTGCAACTTGATCAGGGCCGGTGGATTCCCGCCTCCGGCATCCGGCACTGGATCTCCTAGATATTGCCAGCTGCGGGCATTGTCCTGGGAAAGGTAAGCCGACTGCCAATGCTTGGTATTCTCCCGACACCGAACCACGGCCAGAATATCGGTTTCCGAAAGTCGAGCGGAGGCCGGCATAATGGACGAACCTTTTGACTCAGGGCCTATCCACGAGAGGAATTCCCAACTCTTCCCCCCATCACTCGTTTGGACACACAGAGACCGCCCTTCCTTGCCATCGGGCTTGGCTCCGGTGATAAACAGCATACAGTCGTGCTTTCCGTTGACAATGAAATCGGTACGGACTGCAGTACCGGGCAACCCGAAATTGGGAAGCCTATACGGCCCTTCCCAACTGTGGCCCCGATCGTAGGAGTAGAAGAAGCGTCCAATCCCGGCTCCTGTACTGTTCGTCCGCATTGTCAGTGCAAAGTCGGGATGCGTAAAATCGATGTCACCTTCGCAATCCTGAAGCTCTGGGTAGGTGACATCCGGTCGAGGCACACCGTGCAGATAGCCTCCATCGGTGAGGAGGTATCCTTCAGCGCCAGGATCTTCGACTTTCCAGGATTCGCCCCCGTCAAGGCTCCTGGCCAACATATGCAGTTCGGGCTTTTCCCGGTCAATGTTGTGACGAGGGCCCAAGTCCTTGTAGTAGCCCTTTGTAAAACCAACTAGAATTTCATTTCCCCACGACCATATGCCGTGATTGGCCGGCCAGCCGCCGAACATTCCTGGCTCATAGTAGACCTTGATGTGCTTGACGGTACTCGTCTGTTCTGAGTTTACTTTGGAAACCGGCTTCTCAGTTGCGGAATCACAGGCCAGTCCCAAGACTATAAGAGCCAAGAGAGAAACGCTCATTCGTTGAGTCATATTTAAATGTCCTCGGAAATCGATGGATCGGCAACAGGCATACATGTTTTAAGTCCCGGTCTTCCGGCCTCAAGACGTGCACGTCGATTGGTGTCTGCGGGTCCGGCTGTCTTTCTACCACCTTTTTTCTTTTGTTCTCGCCCTTGACGGCCTCTCGTTTGATCTTGAACCAAGCCTCTGTATGACGTTGTCCCTTCATCGTGAAGTCGTAACGCCACCCCTTGCCTTTGACAGAATAGACGCTCATAGAGGTCCTCCTTCCTGGGGGGAAACAGAGAACCCCCGAGCTTCACACTGCTCAACTCCTTCCAGTGTTTGTAGACCCAGCTGGAACTTTTTCTGGAACAAGAGGGCAACCTCCTCAAGAGTTTGTATCTCTGTTTGAGGACGTTCGTCAATCATTTTTCATTCACCGGACTGAATTGGACGACTTTCCGCCGGCCCGAGCACTCCGCCCCCCAGGCCGCTCAGGTTGACTCAGCCGTACGGTACGCCATGAACGAACACGTTGTGAGCGTTGATCCAGCTGTTTCCCGCCACCATCGCCTCGGCGACCCTGGAGGCACGCGCAGCATTGTTGGTCCAAACGCTGTTGGCCAGACCATATTCGGTCGAGTTGGCCAACCGGATGCCCTCTTCTTCCGTCTCGAAAGGCATGACGTAGGCCACAGGGCCAAAAATCTCCTTTTGAGCCGCGATATTCTCGGGAGGTCCCGAGAGCATGGCAGGCTTCACATAGTACCCCGACTCGCAACCCTCGACTTTGGCGGAACCGCCGCCGTAGAGCAACTGGACACCTTCTTCCTGACCCCGGTCCAGAAAGGACAGAACACGTTCTTTCTGTTTCAAGCTGACGACCGGCCCCATGCCCGTCCTAGAGTCCCAAAATGCCGGTCGAATCGGTATTTCGCACCAGAGAAGGAGGTATTGTACTGGTGTCTGATGCCAACCCTGGCTCAACCGTAATCCTCAGCTGGGACAACGGCCAAACCTGGGCCGATGCCGGAGGCAGGATCGCCGGAATCCACGCGGGAGTCGTTCAACTCAGAGACGGCCAACTGATGGCACTCGGACGCGGAGACAACATAGACGGTATGATGCCCAAGAGTATTTCCATCGACATGGGTGAGACTTGGACTTATAGCGGAAGCCCTTTCCAGGCTGTTCGGGGTATGCAGCGGCCGGTCTTGTTACGGCTCAAAGAGGGACCACTTCTGTTTGTCTCCTTCTGTGGCGCTCGGGCACAGCCAAACAGACAAGACATGATGATCACGGACGCCTCTGGCAAACAACGCCCAGTGTCAGGCATTTTTGCAGCCCTGTCCTTCGACGAAGGCGAGACCTGGCCTACCCGGCGCCTGATCAGTGACGATGGACCTCCTCGCGAGATGGAAACCACCGATCGGATGACTTTCACGATGAGTGCCGGCAGCGCGGAGACCTTTGGATACCTTTCCGCCTGCCAGACAGAAAACCGGCTGATTCATTTAATCAGCAGTAAAAACCATTACGCGTTTAACCTGGCGTGGCTCAAAACACCAGCCCCAGCTGTGCCATGACAGAGAATAGACTCTCTAGACCTCTAGTCTTCCTCCCCGCTCGACAACGGTTTTCTTTACCTCTTCGGGATCGAGAACTCTAGGATCACAGTTCTTCTGCACGCAGAGGGCGGCGGTGATGCCCGCGGCCTGCCCCATCATCGAACTGGAAGTCGTGACCCGGGCTGAGGAAAGGGCCAACTGATCGGCAGAAAAACAACGCCCTGCTGCCATCAAGTTGGAGGCATCCTTGACGATAAGCGCACGAAGTGGGATCTGGTAGGGCGGAACCTCAAGTCCTTCGTGCCAAGAGCGTTTCGGCTTTTCAGTCTGAATGACATAGGTCCTCTTTTCGTCATCAGGCTTGTGGGCGTCCAAATAGTAGACGCCTCGAGCTACACCATCATCAAACCGTTTTCCAGCTCGGAGATCGTCCACAGTCAGGACGTAGTCGCCGACAATTCTGCAGCCTTCTCGGATTCCAATTTGGGGGGAGCAATGATCCAGAATCCAGGACTTTCCTTCCACCCTCTGGTAATAGTCAAGGACCTCCATCATTCTTCTGCGACCTCGGATCTCGGCTGCGGTTAGACTCTCTGTTTCCGTCGAGTCGAACATGGGGACCTTGACTTTCAGGGCTGTACTGCCGGGCCCATTTGGCCAGAGGCTGGTCATGGGAAGCTGATCCTTGGTACGGACCGGATCGAGCCAACCCGATGGTAACTGAGCGCGACGTTCGCTTTTCTGGACATGACGTACGAAAAACATGATTGACATCGGAAGCTGGAGCCCATCTTCGGGTCTTCCTTTGATGGTTTGAAAGTTGGCTGCCCGGGTTAAATCGGCCTCGCCCGAGCAGTCAATGAACTGTTTCGCACGAAGAGCTTCCAAACCTGACTTCCCACACAACAGGCACTCCTGAATCCGGCTTTGAACAACGCGCACATCCACGAAACGGGTGTGCAGCAGAAGCTTGATTCCTCGACGTAGTGTTAGCTCCTGCAGGACTATCGCCAGAATCTCGTGGTCAAAAACCCGCGAACCCCCAACCGGAAATGGGCGGTAGGGCACAATAGCTCGGAATCTCTCTAAGTCTGCAACGATCTCGTCGAAAACCTCTCCTTGACCGGCAGTCTCACCGCAGAATGACGCGACTCCCGCCGTAGTCGAGTTCCCACCCGTTATCGCGAAGCGCTCGACAAGGACGACTTTGGCTCCCGAGCGGGCAGCAGAGCAGGCAGCAGAGACACCGGCAATACCACCCCCAATAACTGCAATGTCAGCTTCATAACGCACTGGTATACTGCGGCTCCAACGGACAATGGGTTGATGGTCGGAATCGTGTTGGGGGGAAGCGGTTTCCAAATGAGGAGAGTTTTTTCCCGCTCTGCGGAACAGACTCCTTCCCAGTGAATGGCCAACGAGTCCGCCGACTGCAATTAGTGGGGACAGAGTGATGAATCTTCGTCTTTTCATGAGAACATCCTTCCAGCCCATTCTCGCCCGGTGAACCAACGGGGTCAACACGGCTCCCAGCCACGATCGAAAGACTGGCTCAACTGCAGGCGTTTGGGAAGGGGACCGGCATCCCTCATATAAGCGACAAGGGTTCCGTCTTTCTTCAGGGCCAGTGAAGGTTGGATATTTTCCAACCCAACCAGTGGTGTGCTGGTAGTCCAGGTAGCTCCCCAGTCGTCACTGATTGCCATGAGTGAAAAACTGAATCCATCCGAGTACAAGGGTACGATTACCCGGCTGTTGTCCAGTACGAATGGATGTGCTCTAGTCATCCAACCGAGCCTTCGATATAGTTTGTCAGCGGCGTTCTCCCGACTGCGCTGGATGTATCGATCGACTCTTTCGGGGCCCGTCGAGACCGTATGGTCCGGAGTCGTCATGTTCGAAAGATCCACGCGTTTTTCCAGACCGGCGAGGCAGACCTCGACAGCCTCTAGAAACCTCTCTCCCGGTCTTAAATGGAGGACCCGGCTAATCTCCCACTCAGGTGCTCCGTCTTTCTCATAATCGCTGGAGATTCGGTATTTGAGAAGAGCGGTGTGCCAGAGGAAGAATCAGCTCCGATTCATAAAGAGCCTTGTCTGCTTCAGCACCCAAAGCGACTGAATAGAATAAGCTTATCGAGAATATCGACAGAATAGCAGGCAGTTGGCTTTTCATTCTAGCGTCCGGCGAATCAAATCTCAGCTCTTGCTGGCCGCCTCGAGGATTCTTCACCGCCGTGGTACCAGAAACACAACAGGCAACTCGGCTCTGACATGGAGGTCTATTGAGCCAGACCTCTCATTCCATCGGGACATTTTCGGGATCCCAGATAGTGGCTCCGATGAAACGCTCCTTACCGGCGGCTTGGTTGAAGTAGTAAACGGTTACCACCTTCCCATCCGGTCGCTCAGCCGACCGAGGATAACCCAGATCCCAGTTTCCGCCATCTTTTCTGAGAACGATTTCGTTGCTCCAAGTCTTCCCCTGATCAGAGGAAATCCTGGCCCGGATTCCGTAGGGCTCCAGGCGGTATCCGTACACCAGCACCAAACGCCCATCCCGCAACTGGATCAGGTGGGGTGGGTTTCCACCGGTTTCGGG
>JAUWTT010000272.1 GCA_030614585.1 Acidobacteriota bacterium | reverse complement strand
TTCCTGGTCAATACAGAAATCGAATTCGAACACGCCAGCACTGATAAGTCAGGTAGTGCCTCGGTGGAGTTCGCTTACGTCGAGTACCTCCACAACGACCAGTTTTCTGTGAGAGGGGGGCTTCTGTTACTCCCGATGGGCCTCACAAACGAGTTTCACGAGCCGAATGTATTCCTAGGAACAACGAGACCCCAGACAGAGCGCTACATTATCCCGACTACATGGCGGGAAAACGGTTTCGGGGCGCTGGCTTCTGTCGGAAACTTCAACTTTCGATTCTACGCCGTCAATGGGCTCAACGCAGCGGGTTTCAGCGCATCGGGAATGCGGGGTGGGCGCCAAAAGGGCTCTAAAGCATTGGCGGAAGACATGGCATTGGTGGGAAGGGTGGACTATTCACCGACGCCAGGGATCTTCTTCGGCGGCTCGTTCTACCAGGGCGGCTCGGGACAAGGCCAGTACACCTATGACGGAGATTCCCTGAAGGTCCCGACATCCATTTTCGAGATTCATGGGCAGGCACAACATAGGGGCTGGGACCTGCGGGGCCTGTATGCTGCGACCTACATTGGGGATGCTCTCGAGTTGAACCTGGTGCGCGGTCTCCCGGAAGGTTCTGCGATCGCCGAGCAGATGTTTGGGGGCTACCTGCAGGCAGGCTACAACGTGTTGTCACGCCGACATGACACGATGACGTTAACGCCCTACTTCCGCTACGAAGTTGTCAACACGCAACACAAAATGCCGTTAGGGTTTACCGCTAACCCGGCTTACGACAGGCTCTTCTACACATTAGGCCTGGAATTCAAACCGATCTACAACATCGCGATCAAGGGAGACTACCAATGGCATCGAAACGATCTGAAGAGTGGAGTCAATCAGTTCAACGTTGCATTGGGCTACAGTTTCTAGGTGACGGTGAGGTGTTGGGTCGGGACGGATATCTCCTGGCAAAGACGGTTGCGGCAGGTCTTTCGCTTACTCTGCTTGCAGCCTTGTCGGCGCAGGTCTCGCATGGGGCTGGAAGCCCCTATCCAAGCCGTGAGGAAATACTCGGATCGGTCTATCCAGACGCCACTCATTTTGCAGAACGGATCTTCTTGACGGAGGTAGAAGCAACGCGGGCGAAAGAGCTTAGCGGAGAAGAGGTGCCGTCGCCCCTCATAGCGTTGTATCGAGTCAAGCGGGGGGACAACCTGGTAGGAAGGGCCTATGTCGATACTCACGTCATTCGGACGAAGCGGGAGAGTCTTCTCGTTTGCTTGGATGCCGAGGGCAAGGTGAAACGCGTCGAAGTCACGGTTTTTCTCGAGCCTCCCGAATACAATCTGTCTGAGCGTTGGTACCAACAGTATGAGAACAAATCACTTGAGGTTGACCTGCGCCTTGGGCAGTCAATCCGCTCAGTTGCCGGAGCAACGCTGACGTCCCGGGCTGCTGCAAAGGCCGTCCGACGAGTGTTGGCGATTGACAGTGTAGTAGCTGAACGTAACTGAGGTGGGTAGAATGAACTGTTGGGAAAAGCGAATCTTTCAACTTCTTCTGGCTTTCGTCACTCTGCGTGGGGTCGGGTACTTCATCACCAGATACGCAATTGAGAATGACGATCCCTTCAGCATCGTCAATCATCCTCTGGAGCCGATCACTTTTGATCTGCACATCATGTTGGCTCCGTTTCTGATGTTTTCGGCAGGCGTCTTGATGCGTTCTCACGCCTGGGAGAAGTTCAGAAGCAAGAAACCACCTCGGCGCCGGTCCGGAATCATCTCGGCTGGGCTGTTCATGGCGATGGCGGCGAGCGGATACTGGCTCGAAGTGACAAGCCGAACTCTTCTAGCCGATACCCTCCGGGTTCTGCACATTGTGTTCGGGGTTGCGTTCGTCGGTACGTACATAGGGCATTTGGTGTCCGGATTCAAGAGAAGAGAATCCAAACTTTCGGCAGTAGCGGTTACCTCGCGAGCCTTTCAGGGCCGTCTGTCCATCGACGAAACACTCGCGGAATCGGGACGTCGGACGAAATAAGCGGTATGGGTTGTTTCTCACCATCTGAGAATTCTCTGAGTCTCCGAATACGGCCTGGCTGCAGAGGGCTGGCGGGTTCATGAAGGGGCTTACTTCTACTGCAAGCATCTTTGCTCGACTTCTGTTGATTCTGGTTCTTGTCTCTGCCCAGCTTGGTCGTACAGCGGCTTCACAGCCTTTCATCAGAAAAGACGAGGGGGCCCAAGCGAAGCTCGTGGTTCGAAAAACCTTCCTGATGGGAACCGAAACCACACTTCAAGCGTATTCACGCGACCGGGAGACTGCACTCCGGCAGCTGGAACTGTTCATCCGCATAGTGGAAGAGACTGAGGATGAGCTGAGCACATGGCGAGCCTCAAGCGAGTTGAGCAGAATAAATGCTCTTCCGTTACACGTTCCAGCCCCAGTCCCCGACCGACTGTGCCGACTCCTCTCGACCTTGCGCTTCTGGAGCCGGAGGACAGAGGGGGCTTTCGACCCTGCTGTCGGAACATTAGTCGATGTCTGGGATCTCAGAGGCCAGGGTCGACAGCCTTCTCCGGCAGAGATCTCTGAGGCGTTGAGCAACTCCGGCATGAACAGATTCAGCTTGGCAGAGTGTGTCGTCGAACGAACGGCTGACGTGAGATTCGATGCCGGAGCCTTCGGGAAGGGTGTTGCCCTGAGGCGCGTTCTGGCTAAATCGAAGTCGATCGGCGCCGGCCCATGGCTGATCAACTTTGGAGGACAAGTCGTCATCTCAGGGTTGCCACCAGATCAGGTCGCGTGGGATGTTGAATTAGCCGCTCCAGGCAAGGACTCCGGAGATCGCGGCCGGGTTCGCTTGCAGAAAGGGTCAATCGCCACGAGTGGCAGCCTTCTCCGCGATCGTTGGGTCGAAGGAGTTAGGGTAGGCCACATCCTGAATCCGAGGTCCGGACGGCCTGCAGAGTTTGTTGGCTCTGTAACTGTGTGGGACGAGGATCCTCTCGCGGCCGACATTCTGTCCACCGCACTATTCGTGATGGGTCCCCAGGAAGGGCTCCGGTGGGCCGAAAAGGAGAATGTGGCAGCTTGCTATCAGACGCTTGAAGCAAATGGCGAGATCAAGTCACAAGCGAGCCGGATCTTTGACGTCGCCCTTTCCTCTTCTTGCCGCGCCACTCTGGCCACAAGTTCGACACCCTGTGTCTGCGAAGTAATGCATCCGAATTGAGAAAATGTCACTAAGATATAAAGCTCAATTCACTAGGTAGCATCCATGATCAGATGCACTTGCTAATTTTCGACGAGCCGAATAGGATCGGCTTGTCAAACAAGGAGGTAACGGCATGAAATCGAACCGCTTTTTGTGGCTAGTTGTTGTGATCGTCGTTTTGCTGCTCGCCTTACCCGTATCCAATCTGTTGGTAGGTCTCCCCAGCACCAGCCTGTCTCAGATGGAGATCCAGGACGCGGTTTACGCTGAAGCGTTCGGTGCCCTGAGCGCAAAGTGTGTCAACTGCCATACGACGGAGCACCAACTGCCCTTTTACGCGCGACTTCCGATTGCCCGGGGGGTCATCGAAAAGGACATGGAAGAAGGATTGGAACACCTGGATTTGAAAGCGGCTTTACGGCCGGAGGCGGACGGCCCTGTTTCCGAAGTGGTCCTGGCCAAGGTGGAGCATCAGGTGGTTTCCGAGGCCATGCCGCCGGGACGTTACCGCCTCTTACACTGGAATGGGGGTTTGAACGACTCGGAAGCGGAGGCTGTCCTTGCCTGGATCGGCAAGACCCGTGAAGGCAATTACGCAGCCGCGGATGTATCCCTCTCCTTTCGGCAAGAAGCCGTCCAACCGCTGCCGCAGTCGGGCGATCTGGACTCCCTGAAGGTGGCCCTGGGTAACAAGTTGTTTCACGACACCCGGCTTTCAGGAGACCACTCCATATCCTGTGCCTCCTGTCACGGCCTCGACAAGGGTGGAACCGATCGCAAGCAGGTCTCCGACGGGGTCGGCGGCGCCAGGGGAAACATCAATTCCCCAACCGTGTACAATTCCGGCTTCCAGTTTGTACAGTTTTGGGACGGCAGAGCCCCGACTTTGGAAGAACAGGCCAAGGGTCCGGTCGCCAATCCGGTTGAGATGGCCGCGGAATGGCCGGTCGTGATCGAAACCTTGAAAGAGGACGGCGAACTGCTTAAGGAGTTTGAAGCCCTTTATCCGGAAGGCATCACCCAAGAGAACGTCGTTGACGCCATTGCCACATTCGAACGCTCTTTGATCACCCCGAACTCGGCCTTCGACAAGTATTTGCGCGGTGATTCGAACGCCCTGACGGAAGAGGAAAAGCAGGGATACGCACTGTTCAAGAGTTCAGGTTGCCAGACCTGCCATGTCGGCAAGATCCTAGGGGGACAGTCTTTCGAGAAAATGGGACGAGAAGCGGACTACTTTGCGAACCGGGGTGGGGTTCAGGAGCCCGACTACGGACGGTTCAATGTCACGAAAGAAGAGGCGGACCGGCACAGGTTCAAGGTTCCGACCCTGCGCAACATTGCTGTCACCGCTCCCTATTTTCATGATGGATCGACCGGCGATCTGGCGGAAGTGGTTGAGAAGATGGCTTACTACGAGATGGGGTTGCGGCTGTCCGACCGCGAGGTGGAACAGATTGTCCGGTTCCTGCACACTCTTACCGGGGAGTACCAGGGCCGGCTCCTGCAGTAGCTTGTCACGGTCCGTGAATTCTGTCGGGAACATCCGGGTGTGAACCCGTGGCACGGCGAATCATTGTCTTACCGGCCAGAAGGATGGAGCACCTGCGAGCCTCGTCGGAGCCGGGAGAGCCGGGCACCAAGCGGAGTGTTTCTCAATGCGATCATCGTATCGGGGTCCTTCTCCTCCAGAGATCGGCTTGGGTCCGCTCGAATCTCCAGGGGAAAGGGGCAATCACCTTTCCTGAAGCGGATAGCCAGCTTGACAAGAATATATGTAATTGGCATCTTATATGTATGAAACGTACGACACTTATGGTAGATGAATCGCTTCTGGAAGAGGCACTTCGGTTGGGAGGTGAGCGCACCTATTCAAAAACGGTTGGGCGAGCTCTCGAAGAATTTGTCCGCAAGATTAAATCCGGAAGGATTCTCGACCTGGCTCATGCGGGTCATTGGAGAGGTTCTCTTAGAGAGATGCGATCAGACTTCGATCCTACCAAAGGTGCGGAATAATGATCCTTGTCGATACCTCGGTCTGGATTGAGTTATTCCGGAAATCGAGCGATTTCAACATCGAAGACGAGATCGATCTTGAAGAGATTGTCACTTGTCTCCCTGTCATCCAAGAGGTTTTGCAGGGATTTGACGATCAGAGAGCGTACCAGGTCGCTCGTGAGGCGATGTTTGCCTTTCCCATAGTTGAATCTCCTATTACCGAGGATGCTTTTCTGAGGGCAATTGATCTTTATCGCACGGCTCGTCGTGCGGGTATAACGGTTCGATCAAGCATTGACTGCCTGATTGGAGCCTGTGCAATCCGTCACTCTCTCACTGTTTTGCATCGAGACCGCGATTTTGATGGTCTAGCTCAGATTTCACCCCTTGAAGTCAGGCGAATTTGAGTGATTCTACCCCCGTGAATAACGCATCGGTCAATCCGGGAGCAACCACTAAACCACGAAATCACTACTCAAGATCTTCTTGTGTCTTAGTGATTTGGTGGTTTAGCCCGGAACTCCGTCTCAGTTCCCAGTAATCGCAGCGAGGCTGAGCAGGTAGTCCCACCTCTCCTGAACGTTTTTCTGAATCAGCTCAAAGTCCGTTTCCGAAAGGTTTTTGAATCGACCTTGAGCCTTCAAGTATTCCTTTAACGATGCCGGTTCTGAAATATCGTGAATCTTGTAGCGGGTGCCGTCTTCGACTTCGTAA
>JAUWTT010000577.1 GCA_030614585.1 Acidobacteriota bacterium | reverse complement strand
CGCCGAGAGCTTCGATGATCTCGGTCACACGGTCGCTATGACTGGCAACAACCACGGTCTTTCCCGGGAAGTGGGTCGTAATCCGGCGGACCAGATCTCCCGTCATTTAAGCATCAACTGTCCGAATCTCGAGGTTAAGCTTCGTGGCCAGAGGCAGGAGGGTTTGCTGGGTTCGCTTGTACTGTGACGAAAAGAGCGCAGATACCTCTGTTGCTCCCAGTAACCGGGAGAGTAGGACCGCTCTCGCCTTCCCAGCTTCACTCAGGTCAGGATCAGCACTATTGTCAACCTTTTCGGCATGCCGAACCACGATTACCGTTGTTCCTGCCAGATCCGTAGATTGTCCCAGGCAAAGGGGCCGCAGGAATGTCAGGCAGAGTGCCAGAAGCAAAAGTAAGTTTCTCATTTGAGTTCTAATATCACATGACGGATATGTTCAACTCAACTGCCTCCGGCCGGTTTCTGTTACCGTACTGAAGTAACAGGCCAGGGAATCAATTGCCGACAACTGTGAAAGACAATTCGCAAATCAGAAAGAGAGTCAGCAGTATCCTTCCCGCATTTCTGCTTTTGGGTCTTAACCTGTCCCTCTTCGGGACCTTTGCTATCTATGTCGGGAACGTCGCTGAGTTTGACCACGACTATCTGAGTTTGTCGGTACCTTTAGCAACGGCCTTATGTGTGTTCCTCGTGATCGGAGTCGTCGCAGCGCTGTTGCTCCCTGACGGAGTGTGTCAGAAGATCTCCTCAGTCGTTTTGGCATTGGGAGTTCTCACCTGGATTCAGGGAAGCATCATCGTCAGGGACTATGGGGTCTTTGATGCCAGGGGACTTGACCTGGAAGCGTTTAGTCTGTGGGGCTGGGTTGACCTGGCCCTGTGGGCGGTTGTGCTTGCTGGTGCATGGCGTTATTCCCGGGCAGTCGCCCGGCACGCAGCATTCATAAGCCTCCTGCTGATAGGGATGCAAGCTGTTTACGCGGTAGTCGAGGCCCTTCCGGTGGGCGACAAATTGTGGGCGCGAGAAGGCCCGAGACCCACGATCCCAGAAGGAATTCTCGACTACTCGGTGTCTCGCAACGTCGTACACATTCTTTTTGATGGCTTTCAGACCGACATCTTTACTGAGATTGTGGAGGAAGACTCTTTAGAGGATGAACTCGACGGTTTCTGGTGCTTTGTAGACAATATGGCGGTTTCCCAGCTCACTTCCTTTGCGCTTCCCGCACTGTTTTCGGGAGAGGTCTTCGATGGCAGTTCACCCCCTGAGACTTACTACCAGCGGTCGATTTCGAACCGGGGTTTCCAGAACATTCTCTATGAGACTGGTTATGTGGTGAATCTGGTGCCGATGATGGATATGAAGGGGGGGCGGTACACGCATTACTACACGATCCCTAGCCTGTATGGGGAATCGGGGCTGGCGATGGCCAAGAACGAATCGGGACGTCTTCTGGATTACTCGCTGTTTCGGCAGGTCCCTCATTTTCTCAAAGGGATCGTGTACAACGACAACAACTGGATCATAGGGAGCGTGATCGACCATGCCGGCAGGTTCTCCTTCGGCCAGAAGCTCTTCTTCCAGGACTATACAGAGGGGATCAGAGGAACTCTGAAGGTGCCGGCATATCATTTCGTCCATTTACTTCCGCCGCATCCGCCCTACGTAACGACACAAGGAGGGGATTACGCCGGACGGGTGCTGCCAAACAGTCGAGCGAACTACAAGATCGAGGCCAGGTCCATGATGCGCCTGCTGTTGGGCTACCTCGATAAGTTGCAGGAACTTGGTCTTTACGATTCTTCACTCCTTGTCATACATGGAGATCATGGGAGTAACTTTCCGCCAGTGCTCGACGGGGAGGAAGTCTCGCTGGGAGTGGCGCGTGTCCCGACCTTGCTCGCTGTGAAGCCGCCTCGAAGCACCGGTTCTCTCATAGTTTCTAAAGCCCAGTCCAGTGTCGCAGATATTCCGGCGACAGTGCTGGCACTGCTGGGCATCCGCCATGACCTGCGCGGAGAATCTGTCTTCAGTCTGGATGAGAGCGAATCAAGGGTCAGGGAGTTCTTCGTCTATACCACCGCTGGAGGGGAACCGCGCGTGAAGACCTACACGGTTGAAGGTAGCATTTTTGAAAGTGCTTCGTGGACTAAGGGACTGGTAAGACGCGTGCTCAACGAGCGCCCCGTGTACGCTTGGGGGGATGAGGTTCGCTTTGGCATTGAAGGGAACTCAGGGCCCTATAGAGGCAAAGGCTGGAGCGGTCCCTACAAGCGAGTGACCTGGAACAATGGAGATCGCGCGAGTCTTCGCTTCCTCGTAAAACCGCCCCAGGAAGACATCCGCTTGGAAATGAAGTTCATCCCTTGCATCTATCCCGGGAAACACACCCTTCAAAGGGTACAAGTCTCCGCGAATGGTACGCAGTTGGCCGAGTGGGAGACAAACGAGAAGAAGCCGTACCTCTTCTCAGTAGTGATTCCCGCTGAAGTACTGAGTTCCCCTGAGTTAGTGCTCAATCTTGAGTTTCCCGACGCAGTTCGACCTGCTTCGATTGGGGCTGGCGGAGATCGGAGAAAACTGGCGATCGCACTTGGCTGGGTTCGGATGTCGCTGGCCGGGGGGAACCGGTAATCGGTGAACCGTAATCGGGGCTTGAGTCCTGAGTCTTGAGTCTTGGGGCCGAAGGAAGTACGAAGTGCGAACGACGAACGGGCGGAACCGAGAATTGGGTCTAACCACCAAATCACTAAAACACAAAACAATCACTCTTCTCGTGACTTCGTGGTTAATCCCCCCGCTCCCCGATCACCGATGACCAATTTGACATTTGACATTTGACACTTGACATTTGACAATCCCCCAGTTCCCAGTCCCCAACCCATGCTATAATCGGCACCCTCTCAATGCTCGGAGTGAAGCAGCTGAAACGGTTAGTCATTGTTCTGGAGATGATCAAGTTCGAGCACACGATTTTCGCTCTTCCTTTTGCCTTTCTCGGCGCGTTCCTCGCTGCTCAGGGTTGTCCACCCCTTCGAAAGGTTCTCTGGATTCTTGTGGCAATGGCTGGAGCGCGCAGTGCGGCAATGGCATTCAACCGGGTGGTCGATCGGCGCATTGACAAAAAGAACCCCAGGACGGCAAGCCGGGCTCTTCCTCGTCAACTTCTGCCACCGAGTTTCGTAGCTGTCTTCATTGTGGGCAGTGCAGCTATATTCCTATTTTCCGCATGGATGCT
>JAUWTT010000365.1 GCA_030614585.1 Acidobacteriota bacterium | reverse complement strand
GAGGACCATGGCGCAACATCGCCTTGTTTCACGCGTAATCGTACTAATCGTTCTGACACTTCTTACAGCGGCGGCCCAAGAAGCAGATGAGGGTAGAGCGGGCCGGTGAGGGTCATACCGGACCCTGGTGGATGCAGCAAACAGCCTTAACCCAAGATGGACAGCCAGCAATAGCTCTGAAAGACAGGCCATGGTTGCCCCGCGCTGCCAATCTGCAATTGGGCGAGAGTTTTGTTCTTGGCGTATCTGGCCTGTCAAGCCCTTCAATGCTCGTACGCCGGGAGAGTTTCAAAGACCGATCAAACAACGTCGTCGAAGCGATTGTGTGGGTGATTGATGACGACGAAGATGGCAGTGTAGCGATCGGAGGCGACCGTGACTCCGACTGCTACATCGCGGACTATGGCGGAGATGGCGTGGTGGATCGTATGGTTGACTACATCGACGACGACGGCGATGGCGACCCGGACGAGATGGATATCCGCTACTTTGTTGATGGGGCATTGCGCAACGCGTGGTTCGGAATTGATCTGGATGACGACAGTTCCATGTGGAGCCTTGCGGGATATGAGTATGGTGGACCCAGCTACTTCGAAAGTGACCCTTACGGCGACAACATCTTCTATATGAACAAGCTCAATCCCAACCGGGGAACCTGGATTCCAATCTCAGAATGCCCTTTTTCTTTCTATGACACCGATGGCGATGGCTATAGCGAAGTAGTTGTGCGAGTCAGTGCCGTTCCCCTTGACTATGATCGAG
The DNA here is from genome assembly GCA_030614585.1 of Acidobacteriota bacterium. GTDB lineage: Bacteria > Acidobacteriota > UBA6911 > RPQK01 > JAPXNP01 > JAUWTT01. The sequence goes on along the minus strand of JAUWTT010000365.1, from coordinate 4,258 downwards.
ACAAACATCCCGATTACGCAAACTATCAAGGCTCGTCGGCCTGGCAGGAAGCGCAGGAGCGAATTGGAGCTGTAAATGTGCGATACAGCTTCGACATCGACAATCTCAGTGGCGAGGAAACCCCTCTTCATTACGATTTTGGCTTCAACCTGGTCGGTGATGTCCCTTACGAGTTTGAGGGGATGGAACATTTCAACTCCAAACGGCGCCCTCCGCAGGGCTCTACTCGGACCGGCACAGGCCATCCTCCGGGAAGCAGATTTTAACGATCTGTTCGCGCAGAGGATTAACCCTCCCAATACTGAAACGGCTTGGAGCTTGATACGATTATTACAGGACTTGGAGGTCGCTTACGGAAATGGCGACTTCGATCAAGCGATCACCTTGCTGGAAGACGCAGCCCAGATATCTGGTTTGATATCGGGAAACCCCGGGGAATTCTGAACCACGGTTCGAACTGAGTCCGAAATCACCCTGGAAGAGGATACACGGGGGAGTAGGGGACACTGCTTTTCTTGTGTGGCAAGGGGCAAAGGGGGGAATAGGGAGGGAGAGTAGGGGGAGAGAATCTACTCCTTACTGCAGGATTTGTCGGCTGGTTCAAGTACGCTCGCCAGACGCTGACGGAGAACGAGTGAAGCTTGAGGCACAGGCAGGTCCCACAACAGTGTTGGAGGTGCTCCAGAAGTTAGAGAGCGGGATTTTACTGCTGCACATAATCAACTACGATTCTTTGAATACTCCGTTAGCGGAGAATGTCAGGATCTCGCTTTGAGTACCTGCCGGTGTTGAGATCGAACAGATAATGGTATGGTCACCTGACCTGGAGGTGAGTGAGGTAATTCCCCATCGCATGCTTGAAACCGAAAACGATGAAACGAGAGTTGCCTTCACCGTCCCCCGACTGGAAACCTATAACCTGGTGGTTGTGCGTCCGCGCGGCATGACGAGCAGGAACACTAGCCCAACACTTATACTCTCAGAATGATGCTTAGACCTATTTGTCTCTCACTCACTCTCTTGATTATTTCGGTCACTCTTCAAGCAGGGCAGATCCCTACTAAGATTCGCATCCGAGCAGTCTCTCGGGATGCAAAAGTCATTGGCGAAAACGTTGGGGGTGCACGGATCACTGTTCTGAATGCTGAAACTGGAGAAATCCTCTCAAGAGGAATACAACTTGGTGGAACCGGGGACACTGAGCTGATCATGATTAAACCGAGATCCAGAGGTGGAAGGGTGTACGATACGGATGGCTCCGCCTTCTTCGAAACAACCCTTGTCTTGGAGTGGCCGACTCGCATCGAGGTCCAGGCTGAAGGGCCACTTGGGTTTCCGCAGGCAAAACAGAAGGCTTCCAAGACGCTCTGGGTGGTCCCCGGTACGCATGTTCTGGGAGAGGGCATCGTCCTCGAGATTCATGGCTTCATAATTCAGGTCTTGAAACCGGCGCCCAAAGATTTCGCCCGAGTTGGTGTGCCTTTGGAAGTCCGGGCAAAGCTGGGAATGACCTGAGGATGTACATTTGAGCCCGGCGGGCTCTGGGATGCCGGCGAAGTCAGACTCGAGGTTAAGGTTACACTCAATGGTGAAGAGGTGGGTCAGATTGCCCTGGAATACTCAGGTGATCCAAGCACTTTCGTGGGCCAATTCGAACCGGAACTGCCAGGCGACTATCAGTTGGAGTTTGTAGCGGCAGATCCATCGGCTGAGAATTTTGGAGTTTTTCGTACAACAGTCCAGGTTCAGTAGGCTGGGGGCGTGAGATAGTCCTAACGGATTGGCTGCATGAGGCTATTGGCGTTTCCGTACGGGCAGGTCCTGAACTATGCATACATTTGACGCAGTAGAGTACGATCCTGTGCGTAATGTCTTTCTCCATTTTGAAAAGAACCTGCAACAGTGGAGAAAGACTCAGAGTCTGGGAATTCCGTTACCGTTTGCGGGCGTGAGCCTCGACGGCTCAAGACGGGTGATAGGCAACACCGCCGCTTCCTTCAGGTTGTGTTGAAAGTATCTGGAGAAAAGATGCGTCAAGAAGCACTCATCATAGCACTCTTGTGTATGGGCGGGATTCTGCTCGCCGGATGTTCCACCGAGCGTGTGGACTTGGACGAGACTTCGTTCACCGACCACAATCAAGAGAACCGAATTAGGTACACCGTGGTCCAGCCAGGTGAGCATCCTTCATTGCTTTTTTCGGCTGCTGAGTTGGGCGATTTGAGAGCCAAAGCTCAAGGTGACGGCCTTGCGCGCGAGATGTGGGAAAAGATCAAGGCACTGAGCGATGATTGGACGATGCCGGGCGAGTGGACGAAAGAAGGAATGGAAATCAACGCCAAGGCGCTGGTCTACCTTGTTGAAGACGACCAGGATGCTGGGCGCGACGCACTTGAGAAATTCAAACAGATTCTGGATGCGATAGAACCGTACGAATACTATCTCAACGAAGTGGATTCCGATTTCTTTCTGACCGAACATTGGCCCAAGGCGTTCGCATTCGCCTATGACTGGCTCTATGATTTGATGACCGAAGCTGACCGGAAGAGGATTGTCGACAGGCTTGAGCTTTGGTGTGATGCTCTTTACCGGCATACCGAATCGTGGTGGTGGCGCAATGCAGAAATTAACTGCGGAGCGATACCGGTCGGTGCGCTGGGACTTCTTAGCAATGCGATACGGGCTGAATCCGACCACCCGGATCTGGAACTCTGGCTCTCCAGTGCGACCGAGCGACTGCGTGATAACTACTACACGTTCAGCTGGCGAACCAACGGTATCTGTACCGAGGGTCCCTGCTATGCTCATTACCACAAGAACGCCACCATGTTCGGCGAATCGCTGCGCAGGGCAGGCGGTGAGGATATCATCACGAATCGCGGTGTGCTCAGTGCAATGGTCTATCAGAGGTTCCAGTGGCAACCCCAGGGAGGCTGTGGCCCAATTGGAGACAACACGGACTATGGCAGAAGAGTTCTCCAATCGATCTACCTCTTTGGAATTGGCGAAACAAATGATCGTGCCGGACTGTGGACATTCGAGAGATTTACCGACCGCACGCGCCTCAATCCCATCTATGCTTTCATCTTTTATCCCACGGATGTTGAACCGGTAAGTCCGGGAACCCTGAACCTACCTACTTCTAAATACTTCGAGATCACACCCAATCAGGCTGGATACATTATCAGCCGTTCTGAATGGGATAGCGAACGGGCACACTATTTCTCGTTTGTCACTCGTTACGGCGACGTTAACCACCAGCACTACGACATGAACACCTTCCTTTTCAATGCCTTCGACACCAAGTTCGCGACTCACGAAAATCTTTTTACTTATGGAAACGATCTCCAGGGAGCGGACATCGAGCACAACAACGTGATCGTCGGCGAGGGTGGTATGCCTGTAAATGACAGGTCATCCGCCGGGGATGACTGCTCGCTGTATGGTTATCTGACCGGCCTCGGACTGGGCCACTTCGCCGATTACGTCCGTGGGGACGGCCGGCTTTCCTATGCCGACCGTTCAGTCACCTCATCCACTCCCGCCGTGCGTGCGGACAGAACCGGGATATTTGTCAAACAGGGGCCTAATCCGTATGTGATCATGGTAGACGATTTCCAGAAAAGCGAGGCTGTCGACCACGATTACCACTGGCAATGGTACAGCGAGGTGAAGGAATTGAGCGGTGGGACTGGTACCCTTTCCGACCCGTTTGTTCTTTCCGGTGATGAGTCATCCTGTGCGGTTGCGTTCTTGATTCCTTCGAAACCTGATTTTACGTTTGAAGTGGCTCGTGGAGGCAACAAGAGGCATCCGAAGGAGTTAGGGCTTATCCGCGTTGGTCTTCGCGGCAAACGAGTCCGCTACTTTTCTATTGGAGCCGCGTGGGAAAAGGGCAGTAAGGCACCTGTATTTAGAAAAGGCCCCGTGGTGAAGGGGAATCCCGAGGCCATGAGCCTGGTCGTTGAGGGGGGGGATTACAGCGACCTGATTATCTGGCAGCCCGAGGAAACAGCTGGTCAGCCCGGTAAGACTCTAACGTGCGGTTCGGTGGTGAGCGATGGATTCCTGACCGTAGTTCGCAGGACCGCCCTTGGAACAGTGACCGGCTACGTGCTCGGGGACGGCACCTACCTTGAAGTGAACGGCAACCTTCTGGCTGAGGGACGACACATCTGGAGCGTGTCGGCGGACAGCAAACGTTTGTTCGCTACCGGAGGAAGGCGTGCCCGTGAGAATCAAGAACCGTATCCGGCGT
>JAUWTT010000623.1 GCA_030614585.1 Acidobacteriota bacterium | reverse complement strand
CCGTGTCACGGCCCTGTGTTGGCCCGACGACGGTTCCGGATGAACATTACAACCGAGCCAACTGCGCTAACTAAGATAGCCGGAGGGCAGATCAGAACCGCGACAAGAAAGGTCGCAACGCCGAGGCGGGGAAGCACTAAGCTCGAAGCACGAAACTCGAAATAGGACTGAAGAGGCTTGATGTGATGTGGGGAAGGCTCGAAACCCGCTTCGTGCTTAGGGTTTCGGATTTAGTGCCTCCCGCGAAGCGGACCTTCTGTGTGCCATTTCAACGCACTTACGTGTCCCGAATAAGGCTGCTGTTGGGTCAGGCAGTGGATAGCTCCCATCCCCCGGATGATGTCTGTGCAATCGATCCCGATGACGTGTCTACCGGGAAACAAGGGGCCCAGTATGTCGAGTGCACGCTGGTCGGAAGCCTGGTTGAAGGTGGGGACAAGCACCACCTTGTTTCCGATGTAGAAGTTTGCATAGCTGGCTGGCAGGGGGCCTTCAGTTGAGACGATGGGTTCAGGGGCCGGCAAAGTGACTACCTTGAACAGTTGCTCTTTCTCCGCGATTTCGACGAGGAGTTGATAGTTTTCCTGGAGTGGCGGGAAGTTGGGGTGTTTCGGGTCCTCTTCCAGTGAAATGACCACTGTTGTCGGGTCTACGAAGCGAGCGACATCGTCGATGTGGCCGTCTGTATCATCTCCCACGATTCCCCTGTTAAGCCAAATGACTCTGTGGATTCCAAGAAAACGGGATAGACAGGACTCAATCTGGTTCGTTGATAGCTGGGGGTTCCGGTTTGGATTCAGAAGGCACTGGCGTGTCGTCATACAGAGCCCATCACCGTTCACATCGATCGAACCGCCTTCGAGAACGATGCCTGGCTCGAATGAGGGGGCCTTGAGGGAATTAGAGATCGCCGCTGGAATTCCGTTGTCAACTGTCAACTCAGGGTATTTATCTCCCCAGGCGTTGAAGATCCAATCGTTGAAACCGAGTTCGATGTTTTGTCCGGTGGAGCGGATTAGAAAATTAGGACCGTAGTCTCGAATCCATGCGTCTGCAGTTGGGATTATATGTATTTCGACGCTCCTTCGAAGAAAACCCATTCGTTCCAATTTGGCTCCGGCGTAACGGAGTTCTTCTTCCGAATCAACGAGGAGGAATACCTTCTCACCATCGGTAAGAAACTCGATCATCTCCACGAATCGATCCTGGACACACTCCAGACCAATGGGCCAAGTCGCCTCGTTTGACGGCCAGGCCAGCCACGTTCCCTGATGAGGAAACCACTCGGCGGGCATGAGGAAATTCAGCGCCTTCGGTGTTTGATCGGTGTACTCGTCAAGCTTCACGTCTTCTCCCGAAGGTCACAGTGCCAAATCGAGAATCGAAAATCGCAAATCGAAAATTGCATGGTTCTAGTCGAGATAGATCGACGTCAAGCCACCGTAGGCATCGACCCGTCGATCTCGCAAAAAGCACCATTCACGGCGGATTCTCTCAACGCCGGCCAGGTCAAGATCGGCGATCAGGATCTCGTCATCATCAGCTGAGGCTTTCGCGATGACTCTGCCAAAAGGGTCACAGATGAAAGATTGTCCCCAAAACTGGAGGTTGTCCTCCTGGCCAACTCGGTTCACGGCTGCCACAAAGACTCCGTTTGCCACCGCATGGCTTCGCTGAATCGTTTCCCAGGCAGAGTGTTGAGCCAGGTTGGTTTGCTCCGATTGGCCCGGAATCCAACCGATTGCTGTTGGGTAGAAGAGCATCTGTGCCCCGGCAAGAGTCGTGAGTCGTGCCGCTTCAGGAAACCATTGATCCCAGCAAACCAGAACGCCAACACGACCTTGGCGTGTGGAATGGCTTTGAAAGCCCAAGTCTCCCGGGGTGAAGTAGAATTTCTCATAATAATGGGGATCGTCGGGGATATGCATCTTCCGGTATTTCCCGACCAGAGAGCCATCTTGATCCAAGACCACCGCCGTATTGTGGTAGATGCCTGCGGCTCTCTTTTCGAAGATCGAGGCGATGATCACGAGTTCAAGCTCTCTGGCAAGTGAGCTGAGCGACTCGGTTGTCGGTCCCGGAATCGGCTCTGCCAAATCGAATCTTCTCTCATCCTCCTCCTGGCAAAAGTAGCGACTTCGAAACAGTTCCTGGAGGCATACGACCTGACAGCCGGACTCTGCCCCGTCGTTGATCAGGTCGAGAGTCCGCTCCATGTTTCTCTCGGGTTGAGCACTGCAACGCATTTGCACAAGTCCCACTCTGACTTTTTCTGCCATCGCCGGTGTTCCTCCGATTTACGGTTCGGCGGCCATCTTAGCATGCTTCACAGGGGAGCCAATCGCGCTGTGGGAAAGCGCAGTTGCAGAGCGGCTTGCCAGACGTGAGCGAAGGAGTTTCCCCCAGGAAACGGCTGCAAGTTGTTGAAAAGCGCGGGTGAAGGGAAGGTGCCAAGTCGTATTTACCCCGAACTTGACAGAAACGCCGAGGGTGAACTGGGGAGCTTATCGGAAAAGGACGAGCGGATAAGGCATGCTCCGGATGCTCCACCCTGTCCATGACGTTGCAAGAAGGCTATTCTACGAAGTTCATGCCGTCCGCCTGCGGCGGACTCCAAGGGAGGTTTCGTCGCCAACCCAGGGCT
>JAUWTT010000464.1 GCA_030614585.1 Acidobacteriota bacterium | reverse complement strand
TCTATCGCATCTGCGTTGTCCAACATTCCCCGAACAACAAGTCCTGCAAGCCAGTTGCAACTGGCACGTCTCCACACATCATGGCGGGCGGGTATTGAAGGAAAAGCCCTGGTGTCATCGTTGAAGCCCGCGGTGTTGTAAATCCCGGCGGTTTCTACCACCATATCGAAATAACGCTCCATACCGTTCACACTGTCAAAAAACCACCACGGAGGGCCGAGTCTCAGGGCGGGGTAGTGGCCGGCCAGAGGTGCCAGTTCACGGGAATATGCCGTCTCATCGAGGGTGAAAAGCACCAGAGTCAGGCGTTTCTCGTTTCCGTACCGATCCAGAAGGAACCTGAGATTTTTCGTGTACTCAGTGGCCTCGGGCATGTCGCAACCTTTGTCGGCACCGAACCGATCATAGACCCAACGGTTGTGATTGCGAACAGAGCCCGGGTGCAACTGCATTACGAGCCCATCTTCGATGCTCATCCGGGCCATCTCCATGAGCATGTGCGCTGTGAAACGCACCGAATCCTGCTCGCTGACCTTTCCACCGAGCGCACGCTGAAAGATCGCTTCCACCTCGGTATCAGAAAGCTCCTCGGCATAAGGAGAGGGACACCCATGATCGGTTGCCGTGGCTCCAAGGGCCTTGAAATCTTCTCTACGACGTTCGAGAGCCTTCCGGAAACTCTTGAAACTGGTAACCTCTTCGCCAACCAACTCCCCCAACTTATTGAGGCTCTCCTGCCAGCCCGGCGTCAGCAACTGGACAACCGCATCTGGACGGAATGTGGGCCTGATGTCTCCCTTCCACTCGGACGCGCGGATCTTCTTGTGACTGCTCAAGTCATCAATTGCGGAATCCGTCGTGCACAGAACCTCAATACGAAAGCTCTCATACAGGGCTCTTGGCCTGAACTCGGGTCTGGCCAGCTTTTCCTCGATCTCGTCGTAAATCTCCTGAGCAGTTTCCGAAGTCAGTTTCTCGGAAATGCCGAATAGCGTGTGGAGTTCGTCCTTTAACCAGAGGCCCGTCGGAGTTCCGCGGAACAGGTAGAAGTGATCGGCAAATCGCTGCCAGATCCTGCGGTGGTTGGTCTCCACTTCCCCGCCATCCGTCCGGGGAACACCTAAATCCTCAAGGCTGATCCCTTGAGAGTAGAGCATCCTGAACACGTAGTGGTCAGGAATGATGAACAGGTCTGCAGGAGACCCGAGGGTCATCTCCTCGTCAGCAAAGAGATTTGGATCAACGTGCCCGTGCGGGCAGACTAGCGGTAGACCAGCCACCTGCTCGTACAGTTCCATGCCGACACGCCGTCTGGCGGGATCAGAATCAAAAACACGCTCAGGAAGAAGTTCAAGTTTGCTGAAACCCATAGCGCCTCCTGTCAACCTTTCTCCCTGTTCCGGCAACGAAAGAACAGCCCATATAAGCGAGTTTTACGACACCACCTTGCAGCCGGCACGTCCCCATCTTGGGGACGATACGAATCTTTCAAACCGTCCTGAGTCTATAAGACGATATCCGTAAAGTCCATGCTCTCTGAGGAGGTGTTATAATCCGCCCCTCGAATCGACCGCCGGCCTAAGAGTGTTGTACTGCATTGCTTTCCAGCCGGCGAATTCGTAAACAGAACGTTAAGCCTGAACATCCAGCATATTAGGGAGATTCCTCATGGAAAAGACCTCAGTCGCACTGATCCCCGGGGATGGGATCGGCATCGAAGTCGTCGCCGAAACCCGCCGCGTTCTTGACAAGCTAAGCGCGTTCTCGGGCAGTGTCACATTTGACTACACCGAATTCCCCTGGGGATGCCAGTACTATGTTGAGCATGGTGTCATGGCACCCCGGGATTTCCTGAGCACACTGGCCGACTTCGAAACCATCTTCCTCGGCGCTGTCGGATATCCCGGAGTCCCGGACCATGTTTCTCTCTGGGGCTTGCTCCTGCCCATTCGCCGGACCTTCGAACAGTACGTCAACCTCAGGCCCGTAAAGCTGCTTCGGGGGGTCGAGAGTCCCCTGAGAAAATACGCTGCGGGCGATATCGATTTTGTGGTAATCCGTGAGAATACCGAAGGTGAGTATTCCAACATCGGTGGTCGAATTCATAGCGGATTGCCTCAGGAAACCGTCATCCAGAATACCGTTTTCACACGGTTCGGCTGCGAAAGGATCATTCGTTACGCCTATGAACTGGCGGTCGTTTCAAGCAAGAAGAAGGTCTGTGGAGCGACGAAATCCAACGGTATCAACTGGACGATGCCGTTTTGGGATGAAATCTTCGACGCGGTCGGAGAAGCTGAATTCCCGCAGGTCGAACGCCAACTGGTTCACATCGATGCTCTCAGCGCATTCTTTGTGCTGAAGCCGCACGAGTTTGAAGTAGTTGTCGCCTCCAACCTGTTTGGGGACATCCTCACTGATCTGGGTGCCGCTATTGTCGGAGGAATCGGAATAGCACCTTCAGCCAATATCAATCCGCGTCGAGATCATCCTTCGATGTTCGAGCCGGTTCACGGCTCAGCCCCGGATATTGCGGGCAAGGGCATTGCCAACCCAGTCGGACAGATCTGGTCGGCGAAGATGATGCTGGATCACATCGGGCAGAGCGAACTCGGAGACAGGTTGCTCGAGTCGGTCGAAGAGGTTCTGGCTGAAGGAATTGTTCGCACGCCAGACTTTGGAGGAGCAAGCACAACTGCCGAGGTTGCAGATGCAGTCATTGAGAAGCTGTCCCGCCTTGACTGGTAATCGGGGTGGAAGAGGGCTTGAGACCTGGGGCTTGCGGCCCCTACCTGCTGAGCGTAGGAACGATAGTTGGCGGGCTCGGAGAATGAAAGAATGTCCCATCGCTCCGCTCCGGGCTCTGATCTCTGGAGTCTGACCTTAGAGTTCCAGAGCAACTGAAGGGTTCACCGAGAGGATCAGAGCCCGGAGCGGAGCGACGGGACAACACTCCACCGTCACGCGCCTTAAGAGACACGAGGCCACCGCGAAGTATGCATCAGGCGCTGGGAGTGGGACCTTCCTCCGGCGGAAGTACAGATAGTCCAGCTTCTAAGATGAGGACCGGCCGGTGAACAGCGAGAGGAACACGCCGACAGGTTCCTCTTCCCTCAACCGGATTCCGAGAAACGTTACAAACCCGCGGGAGCCGCGTAAGTAACCGCTGCCCGCCCTTGCTTACACCTTGTCCGGTGTTGGCACCACGAACGCGCCTCGGCCGGGATCCGTAATCATCTGGTTAGCCTTGTCGTCACCCACAAATCGCTCGGTCTTCGTGTCGAATTCCAGGAACGTTCCGCGACGAAATGCGGTGTTGGCAACGTGGGCTAATGCCGAGGAATAGTGCGCGGTCTCAACCGGCCCGTTCTGGTCAGCGGTGTTGCGACTTCGAACTGCAGCAATGAAGTTCTCATAATGCCTGGTCGGTGCCTCACCACTGGGTCCCGGTTTCCTTTCCCGCCCCAGAAAGATTTGGTACTTGTTGTAGCCGCTTATTACCAGGTGGCCTTCTGAACCGTAGAAGAGGTTTCCATTCGCGGACTGAGTCTCGTGGTTGCTGCACCAGAAACGAACAGCGATCTCGGCGTATTTCTTCTCATTTCCGAAGGTGCAGAGTGCCGTCAGGAGTTCGGGCGTTTCCCGGTGATCGTCCCACAGGAACTGTCCACCCATTGCCGCTATCCTGGTAGGCAGCTTCACGCCCAGGCCCCACTGCAGCATGTCGGTTTCATGGACACCCTGGTTCCCAATCTCGCCGTTGCCGAAATCCCAGGTCCAGTGCCAGTTGTAATGGACATAACGCCTCGAGAAGGGCCGGTAATTGGCGGGGCCAAGCCACAGATCATAGTCCAGATCCTTTGGAGGCTCCTCGTTGGGGAAATCCTTCAGCGGCGGACGCCACTTGAAGATCACGGCCCTGGCCATGTAGACGTCCCCAATGGCACCCTCTTGCATTTTCTGAACAGCTTCCTGGATGGCCTCGGAGCTACGCAGTTGAACCCCGTGCTGGACGATCCGTTTGTACTTTTTTGCGGCAGCTATCATGCTGCGGCCCTGAGGGATCGAGTGGGTTCCCGGCTTCTCAACGTACACGTCCT